>NZ_CBDKZX010000022.1:0-51305 GCF_965301105.1 Kluyvera sp. | reverse complement strand
GTTACAAGTATTACACAAACTTTTTTATATTGAGAATATTTTTTTATGCGATTTCCCTTATTTTTGATCGTTCGCTCAAAGAAGCATCGACTTTACGGTTTTACGGGGAAAAAGTGTGTGAAAACAGAGGACTTCCATCGGATTCATCTTAGATAATCGAAGTTTAAATAGTGACAGCCTATTGGATTATTTATTGAGCTTCGTTATCAGAATGTATAAAAAAAGCGCCCGAGGGGCGCTTTTTTAGGCAAACTATAATAAGTATGTGAATTATTACAGTACGTGCACGGATGCGGTGTTGGTGGTGCCGCTCGGAACCAGCGCGCCGGAAACCATCACAACTACGTCGCCTTTCTGTGCCAGACCGCTTTCGACAGCGACTTCTTTACCCAGACGGTAGAAATCATCGGTAGAGTTGATTTCTTTGACAACCTGAGCGACAACGCCTTTGCTCAGCACCAGCTGACGTGCAGTGGTTTCGTTGGTGGTCAGCGCCAGGATGGTGGCATCCGGGAAGTATTTACGGATAGCGCGTGCGGATTTACCGCCCTGGGTGGCAACCACGATCAGCGGTGCGTCCAGTTTTTCTGCAGTTTCAACCGCGCCACGGCAAACGGCTTCGGTGATGCGCAGTTTACGGCTGTCGTTGTTGAATTCCAGACGGCTGGTCATCACGCGGTCAGTACGTTCGCAGATGGTCGCCATGATGGTGACCGCTTCCAGCGGGTATTTACCTTTCGCGGATTCGCCGGACAGCATCACTGCGTCGGTGCCGTCGAGGATGGCGTTAGCCACGTCGCCAGCTTCAGCGCGGGTCGGACGCGGGTTTTTGATCATGGAATCCAGCATCTGGGTCGCAGTGATAACCACTTTACGCGCGCGGATACATTTTTCGATGATCATCTTCTGCGCGAAGATAACTTCTTCAACCGGGATCTCAACGCCCATGTCGCCACGAGCAACCATGATGCCGTCAGAAGCTTCGAGGATTTCGTCGAAGTTGTTCAGGCCTTCCTGGTTTTCGATTTTGGAGATGATCTGGATGTTTTCGCCGCCGTGCGCTTTCAGGTGCTCACGGATTTCAACGACGTCAGAACGTTTACGGATAAAGGAAGCTGCAACGAAGTCAACGCCTTGCTCGCAGCCGAAGATCAGATCCTGTTTGTCTTTCTCAGCCAGTGCCGGCAGAGCGATAGAAACGCCCGGCAGGTTAACGCCTTTGTTTTCGCCCAGGTCGCCGTTGTTCAGCACTTTACAGATAACTTTGTTACCTTCGATAGCGGTGACTTCCATACCGATCAGACCATCGTCAACCAGTACGGTGTTACCAACGGACAGATCTTTGGTGAAACCTTCGTAGGTGACAGCAACGATTTCGCTGTTACCGACAACAGATTTGTCAGTGGTGAAAGTGAAGGTCTGGCCAGCTTTCAGGGAAACGTCGTTACCGCCTTCCAGCTTGATAGTACGGATTTCCGGGCCTTTGGTATCCAGCAGGATAGCGGCTTTCTTACCGGTTTTGCTCATCACGTTGCGCAGGTTCTGGATGCGCTGACCGTGTTCAGCATAGTCGCCGTGGGAGAAGTTCAGACGCATAACGTTCATGCCCGCGTCGAGCATTTTGCCTAACATCTCTTCGGATTCGGTTTTCGGCCCGATGGTGCAAACAATTTTGGTCTTTTTCATGACAGTCTTAGTCTTTAAGTTGAGATTGAGAAGGATTAGGATTTTGAATTCTCGCTCCATGCGCGCACGGCCACGGAGTCAAACCTGTATTACGAAAGTTGCTATGCCACGCCATAAGAATAGGTGACATAAAAAAAGCGTGCAGAGGAAAGTGTGCTAGAGGTTCAGCATAGTCAAAAAGGCGATGTTTTAATCGTTTATTGATGTAGTCCAATGAGCTGAAACCATTCAAGAAAGAAACGCGGCGGATTATACGATGTTATGGCGAAAAAAGAAAATAAAAACGCTGTTTCAAAAACAAAACTAGCTAATTAACAAAACAAAAACGATTTTTTTGTGAAAATGTAACACTGGCGATGCGCAACACGCGGTTTGCTCGCGCATTCTGACTGGCGTGAATTTGCTTTCTGGGCGAAACGAACCAATAATAAATTGATTATTAATGGAAATTAGCGAGCGTAAACGATGGGAAATCAGGCGAAAGACGACGTTTTATACCAGGAAATGTGTCGCGTAGTGGGCAAAGTGGTGCTGGAAATGCGCGATTTAGGCCAGGAACCTAAGCATATTGTGATTGCCGGGGTGCTGCGCACGGCGCTGGCGAATAATAAGGTCCAGCGCGCTGAGCTGACGCGTGAAGCGATGCAAAAAGTGGTCACGGCGCTTTCAGGGCAGCCGTAACTCGCTGATTAGGCGATAACGAAGCGCAGAATCGATTTCACCGCCAGATCGCTGTGATGGCGAATGAGCGCTTCATCATCAATATCCGGAAGCGGACCTTCAAGATAGAGGCTATTAAAGCTGTAGAAGTTCGACACCTGATAGAAGCTGAAGCTGCTGATGAGCCGATGAACGTCGCGGGCCTCGAGCGCGGGCTGAAAAATCCCCAGTTCTTGTCCGCGGTGTAGAATTTGCTCCAGCAGGGAGAGGGCGCTTTTGTTCAGGCGCTTTAAATCGCCGGAAGCCAGCAGCCATTTTCCGCGCTGCATATTCTCCATACAGATAATCCGCATAAAGTCCGCATGTTCGACATGATAGCGAACGCTCCATTTCACCAATTGTACCAGCGCCTCGACCGGCGGCAGGTTCTCCAGCCCGAGCTGTTGTTCCGTTTCGCGAATGCGCGAATAAACATATTGCAGAACCGCCTGGTACAGCAGCTCTTTGGTTTTGAAGTAGTAAACCACCATCCGTTTAGTGGTCTGCGCCTCGGAGGCAATTTGCTCCATGCGTGCGCCAGCTAGCCCATGCTCGGCGAACACCGCAATGGCGGCGGTAAAAATCCGTGTTTTTAGCGACTGTGCATCATCTTGAGCAATGGCTGACATAACAACTCCTGTTCATTTTTTACCGGGCACAAAAAATACACACAATGATCACAATTTAGCAACCAATTCTGGCGTCGCTGAACCAAATGATTCATATTCGATGCAACTGTTACAGCGTGAGCCAGGTGAAACTATGTTGCGTTCTATTGCTACCGTATCCATTTCCGGAACCCTGCCTGAAAAACTGAGCGCGATTGCAGCGGCGGGTTATCAGGGCGTTGAAATCTTCGAAAACGATTTGCTCTATTATACCGGTACGCCAGCGGATGTCCGTAACATGGCCGACGATCTGGGGCTCAAAATCACGCTGTTTCAACCGGTTCGCGATTTTGAGGGCGGCACACGGGCCCAGTTCGCGGCCAACCTGGCGCGAGCGAAGCGCAAGTTTGCGCTGATGCATGAACTGGGGTGCGACACGCTGCTGCTGTGCAGCAACGTGCAGGCTGACAGCTCCGCCGATTTCGAACAGCAGGTGGCTGACCTGCGGGCGCTGGCGACGCTCGCGGAGCAGGAAAATATCCGTATTGGATATGAAGCGCTGGCGTGGGGGGCCCACGTAAACCGCTGGTATCAGGCGTGGGAGCGGGTGAAAGCGGTGGATAGCCCGGCGATGGGCATTGTGCTCGACAGCTTCCATATTCTGGCGCTCGGCGACGATCTTAGCCGCTTGCACGAAGTGCCAATGGACAAAATCACTTTCCTCCAGCTCGCCGACGCACCATTGATGAAAATGGACGTGCTCGAGTGGAGCCGCCATTTCCGCTGTTTCCCGGGGCAGGGTGAACTGCCGCTGGTGGAATTTACCCGTGAGTTGACCCGCTTAGGCTACCGTGGGCCATGGTCGCTGGAAATCTTTAACGACGGTTTCCGCGCCTCACCGAACGGCGCGACGGCGAAAGATGGTTACCGCTCGCTGCTGTGGCTGGAGGAGCAAACCCGCCGCGCGCTGGGAGAAAGCGACGCCGAACTCTTTCACACCGCCGATCTCCCAACCTTTAAAGACATCGAATTTATTGAGTTTGCCGCCAGCCCCGCTGAGGCGAAAAAGCTGGGCGTCATGCTCAATGGCATGGGTTTTCAATTGGCAGGGATGCACCGTTCCAAACAGGTCGCGCTGTGGAGCAACGGCGGTGCACGGGTGATTATTAACTATCAACCGTACAGTTGGGCCGATCACTTCTATCAACGCCACGGCGTTTCACTGTGTGCGATGGCTCTGCGCGTCAGCGCCAGCGCGCCGATCGTCGCCCGCGCCAGAGCTTACGGCTATGCGACCTGGCAGGGAGAGGTCGGGCCGAATGAGAGTACCATCCCGGCGGTGTGCGCGCCGGACGGCAGTCTGGTTTATCTGGTGGATGATGAGAAAGATATCTACGCGCAGGATTTCAATCTTACCGCTGCGGCGACCGACGGACAGCTTTTAGGTATCGACCATTTGGCGCTCGGTATGGAGGCTGACAGCCGCGATAACTGGGTGATGTTCTTCCGTGCGGTGCTGGGGTTCACGCTGGAACATGAGCAGACCATGCCCGACCCTTACGGTCTGGTGCGCAGCCTGGCGGTGCAAAGCCCGCAGGGCAACGTGCGCCTGGCGCTGAATATTTCCCAAAGCCGCGCGACGCAAATTGCCCGCTCGGTGGCGTGTTATCAGGGGGCCGGTTTACAGCATGCGGCGTTCGCCAGCGACGATCTGCCCACTTTCCTGGAAAATCAGCCGCTGGCGGCCTCGCTGTCGCTGCCGGTACCGGCCAACTATTACGAGGATTTACAGGCGCGCTTCGGCGACGCGGCCCAGGTGGAAACCTTGCAGCGTCAGCAGATTCTCTACGATCGCGACGGTGCCGGCGGCGAGTTTTTACATCGCTACACCTGGCCGTTCAGCGAAGGACGCTTCTTCTTTGAATTAACCGAAAGACGCCACGGCTACGCGCAATATGGCGCGGTCAATGCCGCTGTGCGACTGGCGGCTATGCAGTACCGTTAGCGGAAAGATGTACCACCCGGTACGCTGACGGCGAAGGACAGACCATAACTATAAACTTTCATCTGCACTCGACAACGACAGGTAAACACTATGAACTCACTCGGCCAAAATCGCGTGGCTACCGCTGAGGCGGTTAACGCGGTACCCCGCTCCCGGCGGCGCATTGGTATTCTGGCGCTGCTGGCAGTGGGGACCATGATTAACTATCTCGACCGCACCGTGCTGGGCATCGCCGCGCCGCAGCTCACTCAGGAGCTGGGTATCAGCGCGGCGGTGATGGGGATTGTCTTTTCCGCCTTTGCCTGGACCTATGCGCTGGCGCAAATTCCGGGCGGTATGTTCCTCGACCGGTTTGGTAATAAGGTGACCTATTTCCTGGCCCTTAGCTTCTGGTCGCTGTTCACGCTGTTCCACGGTTTCGCCGTGGGGCTGAAAACGCTGCTGCTGTGCCGTTTTGGCCTTGGCGTCAGCGAAGCGCCGTGCTTTCCGGTCAATAGCCGGGTGGTCAGCGCGTGGTTTCCGCAACACGAGCGCGCAAAAGCGACCGCCGTTTATACCGTTGGTGAATATCTCGGACTGGCCTGCTTCGCGCCGCTGCTGTTCTGGATCATGGATGGTTTTGGCTGGCGCACGCTGTTTATTACCGTTGGCGTGGTCGGGCTGCTGTTTGCGCTGGTCTGGTGGCGTCACTATCGCGAACCGCATGAGGACCGCCGTCTGAGTCAGCAGGAGCGCGAGTACATCACCGCGGGCGGCGGCATGACCACCGGCGCCGAGCAGCGTAAAGCCTTTAGCTGGCCGCTGGTCCGCCAGCTGTTGCGCAAACGGCAGATTATTGGTGCCAGTATTGGTCAGTTTGCGGGCAATACCGTGCTGGTGTTTTTCCTGACCTGGTTCCCGACCTATCTGGCTACCGAACGTCATATGCCATGGCTGAAGGTTGGCTTCTTTGCCATTCTGCCATTCCTGGCGGCGGCGGGCGGCGTGATGTTCGGCGGTTGGGTGTCTGACAAATTGCTGAAAGCGACCGGCAGCGCCAATCTGGGCCGTAAGCTGCCGATTATCGCCGGCCTGCTGATGGCGAGCAGTATTATCAGCGCCAACTGGCTCTCGAGCGACACGGCGGTGATCCTGGTCATGTCGTTTGCCTTCTTCGGGCAGGGGATGGTCGGCCTTGGCTGGACCTTAATTTCCGACATGGCGCCAAAAGGATTGGGCGGCTTGACCGGCGGGTTGTTTAACTTCTGCGCCAATCTGGCGGGTATTCTCACGCCGCTGGTGATCGGTTTTATCGTTGCCGCCTTTGGCAATTTCTTCTACGCCCTGGTTTACATCGGCGGCGCGGCGCTGCTCGGCGTGGTGGCGTATGTGTTTATTCTCGGTGACGTGAAGCGCATCGAACTGGATCTGCCTGAGCAGGAGGGGACACATGCAAATTAGTGGGCATACGCGGTTAATTGCTCATCTGGGTTATCCAACCGAAAGTTTTAAAGCGCCGATGATCTACAACCCCTGGTTTGCCGACCAGGACGTGGATGTCAAAGTGGTGCCGATGGGGGTGAAGCCGGAAGACTATGCGGCGCTGATCCCCACGCTGTTTTCACTCACCAATATCGCGGGGGCGCTGGTGACCATGCCGCATAAAATCGCCACCTGTGAACTGGTCGACCGGATGAGCCCCACCGCGCAGATTGCCGGAGCCTGCAACGCGATTCGCCGGGAAGCCGACGGTTCGCTGACCGGCGATATGTTTGATGGCGACGGCTTTGTGCGCGGTATTCAGCGCAAGGGGTTTCGCACTACTGGCGCGCGAGCGCTGGTGGTGGGCAGCGGCGGCGTGGGGTCAGCGATTGCCGCCTCGCTCGCATCGGCAGGCGTTAGCGCGTTGACGTTGGTGGATGCCCGCGAAAGCGCGGCGCAGGCGCTGGCCGATCGTTTGATCGCGCACTATCCGCAGCTGAAGCTGACGGTGATGGCGAGCGATCCGGCGGGACATTCGCTGGTGGTCAACGCAACGCCGCTTGGTATGTCGCCCGGCGATCCGCTTCCGCTGGATGTCGAACGTCTTGATGCGGGGACATTTGTCGGCGAGGTGGTGATGAAGCAGGAATACACACCGTTGCTACAGGCAGCGATGGCCCGCGGCTGCCCGGTGCAGCGAGGTACCGATATGCTGTTTGAAATGATCCCGGCCTACCTGGACTTCTTCCATCTGCCGGTGGCGACGCCGGAGCAACTGCAGGCGCTGGCGGAAATTCGCTACTAAAGTGCTGGTCAATAGCGTAATAGCCCGGATAATATAACGCTTATGTTCGGGCTATGACCTTGCGCTTATGCACTCCACATTGACACTGATGGCGGCGGGAAGCCTTCGCCGCGCATTGATTCCCCTCCAGGCGGCGTTTACCGCGCAGACCGGTATTCCGGTTTCGCTGGTTTTTGGCCCGGCGGGGCTTCTGCGTGAACGGATCGAGAATGGCGAGCGGTGCTCGCTGTTTGCCTCGGCGAACCGTCAGCATCCGCAAACGCTTTGTGCTGCGGGGCGCGCCCGCGGTCTCCATCTGTTTGCCCGTAATAAGCTGATGTTGACTGTTCGAAATACGCCGCAGACGACGGGGAAAACGTTGCTGGAGCTGCTGGCGGATACAACGCTGCGGCTGGGAACCTCCACACCGCAGTGCGATCCTTCCGGCGACTATACGTGGCAGCTGTTTGAGCGTATTGAACAGAGCCATCCTGGATTGGGTCACGCGCTAAAACAGCGCGCAATACCGCTGGTTGGCGGCCGCGATTCGCTCACGCTACCGAACGGCGTCATCGCCAGTCGATGGTTGATTGATGAAGGGCACGCCGATCTGTTTATCGGCTATGCGCACTATGCGGCGGCACTGGCGAATCAGGCAGAAATACGATGTGTGACGATTCCTGCGCCGTGGAACATCTACTGTGATTACTATCTGACCCTGCTGAATGAGCATGACGCCGCGCACTCGTTATGCCGGTTTATTCTCGGTGAAGAGGGGCAGCGCTGTTTACGTGACGCCGGGTTTATGTCGCCGGCCGACGAATGCTAAAGAGCGGCGTCACCACCGGAGACGGATACCCCTCAAGCTGGAGCCGACGAACCTGCACGCCGTAAGCATGCTGGAGATTCTCTTCCTGCACCACCTCCGGCGTTGGCCCGGCCAACCACTGGTTACCCGGCATCAGCAGCAACGTGTGGCTGGCGACCTGTAGCGCATGCGTGGGATCGTGCGTGGTAAACATCACCGTGCGCGACTGGTTGTGCGACAGATCGCTAATCAGCTGCAATACCGTTTGCTGATTGCCCAGGTCAAGCGCTGAACAGGGTTCATCCAACAGGATATTCTGACTGGCGCCGACCAGCGCGCGGGCGATCATCACCAGTTGCTGCTGGCCGCCAGAGAGGGTGCTGAATAGCGTCTCGGCCAGGTCAGCGATATTTAGCTGTGCCAGCGCATCAAGCACCTGACGTTCATCTTCTTTCTGCGGCTGAGCGAAAAGGGCGATATGTCGCGCACGCCCCATCAGCACCACCTCTTTTACCCGCCAGCCGAAGGCCGGACGGAATGACTGCGGCACGATCCCCACTCCGCCGGAGGCCTTCACGCTGCCAGAAAGCGCCGGTAAAACGCCGGTAATGGTATCGAGTAAGGTACTTTTACCGCGACCGTTGGCGCCAAGGACTGCCCATATCTCACCGGGCTGGCAATGCAGGTTCAGCGGCGTAAACAGCGCAGACTGATGACCATATTCCAGCTGCGATAGCGTTAGCGTCGGTGTCATTTCAGCATCCCTTTACGGCTGGCCCGTACCAGCATCACGGCAAATAAGGGGGCGCCGACCAGCGCGGTAATGATCCCAATGGGAATCTCGGCGGCGGTCAGCGTGCGCGCGAGGTCATCGACCACAATCATAAAACAGGCCCCCATCCAGAAGGCACAGGGGAGCAAACGACGATGATCGGCACCGCAGAGCATCCGCGCCAGATGTGGGATCACCAGCCCCACCCAGGCAATACTGCCGCTGACCGCCACCTGCGCGGCAACCAGCAGTGCGCAGCAGAGCAGTACGCCGCGGCGCAGTGCGGTGACGCTGACGCCCAGCGCGCGGGCATCTTTGTCGTCCAGCGACAGCAGGTTGATGCGCCAACGCAGCCGGTACAGCACCAGCGCGGCGGCGATCACTGGAAGGGTCAACAACAGGACTTTGTGCCAGTTGGCGGTCGCGAAACTGCCCAACAGCCAAAAGACGATGTTGGGGAGCACTTCTTCAGTATCCGACAGGTACTGCATCAGGCTGACCAGCGCGGCAAAGAAACCGCTGAGCACGATCCCCGCGAGAATCAGTACCAGCGTGTTCTCTCGACCCTGAAGTGCTGCCAGCAGATACACCAGCATCAGCGCCAGCAGACCAAAGAAGAAAGTGGTGGCCATCATCAGCGGCATACTCAGCCTGAGCAGAATTGCCAACGTCCCGCCAAACGCGGAGCCGGAGGTGACGCCGATAATGTGCGGATCCACCAGCGGGTTCTGGAATACGCCCTGTAAGGTGGCACCGCACAGGCCAAGCGCGCCGCCGGCCAGCAGGGCGAGCAAAATACGCGGTAGGCGAACGTCCCAGACAATCTGATGGGCGATCGTTAACGTATTATGCGGCTGAGCAAACTGAGCCAGCACCTGGCCTATCGACAGCTTGTATTGGCCCAGACAGAGAGAAGACACCGCCACGGCCAGAGTGAGCAGCATCAGGCCAGCCTGTATCGTTTTGGTGTGACTACTGATGCGCATTTGGCCGCCAGTCGGTACGATAAAAGCGTTGGTAGTAATCCTGAGCCTGCGCGTCGACATCAATATCTTTATAGCGTTCCGGGTAGAGCTTTTTCGCCATCCACAGTTCGCCTATGGCTAATGCTTCCGGCATGGGGTAGCCCCAGGCTTTCGCGTATTCCGGCATCAGCCACACGCGATGATTTTTCACCGCGTTAATGCCTTGCCACTGCGGGTCGTTGACTATCTGCTTGACCACCTCGGGATAACGGTCCTGCACGAAAATCACCTGCGGATTCCACTGCAATACCTGTTCCAGCGAAACCTGACGCGCGCCTTTTACCGTGGCGGCGGCGACGTTCATCGCTCCGGCATGTTGCATCATCAGGCCGGTGTATTTACCGAAACCGTAGGTGTTCAGGTCCGGATTGGCCATATAGACACGCACTTTTTCCGCCGCCGGAATATCCGCGACCGGCGCGTTAAATCGGGCGCGTGCGGCAAAGGTGTAGTCTATCAATGCATCCGCCTGGGCGGTGCGGTTGACCACTTCGCCAATCAGCCGAATACCTTGCTTGAGCCCGTCGTTGTAAGCCTGTTCCTCATTGGCCATCGAGGGATTCATTTTGTTTTTCTCACCCGCCGCGTCCTGGCGCAGAGAAATGGCTACTACCGGGATCCCGGCGTTCGTTATCTGCTGAATCATCGCCGCTGGCGCGTAGTTGGCGATAAACACCACCTGCGGATGCAGCGCCAGCAGGCTTTCCATATTCACCTGGGTCAGATCGCCGGGCATCGGCAGTTTGACAATGCCGGGCATAAAGCGCGCGAACTCTGGCCCGAGCTGTTTTTTCCAACTGCTTAATACGCCGACGATATCGTCGGCGGCGTTGAGCTGCACGAGCAGGTTGAGCGTCTGGTGCTGGAGCACCACAACACGATTCACGGTATCAGGCAGGGTGACTTTGCGACCAAGTTGATCGGTGACGGTGCGCTCGGCCAGCGCAGGCGTTGCGGCTGTCAGACTGGCACAGGCCAGCGTCAAGCTCAGGAGTAAACGTTGTAATGTAGACATGTATTGCTCATCGAGGAGGGAATTAATCGATGTGTATTTGATTATATAACGAAGAAAAATGCAAATCCTGTGGGCGGAATACCCCGAATGGCTTATGAGAAAATACCCAGCGACGAAAAGAGCCGCAGGGGATTACCGCATTCCTATAGCGGTGCGTAGAACCCTGGCAATGAAGATTCTGTATAAATCTACAGCTCGAGGTTTTTTTTGAATTTAGCCCGACAGTCTTCATTTTTCCCTCTTATTTATCTGCTTAACTGAAAACTCTTTCGCGTCAGAGTGACACTATGCGGCGTCGTCAATTTCTTCTCGGTTTGAGTGCCACGCTGTTGGCAGCGAGGGCGGGGCTGTCTTTATCCACGCCTTCAGACGTCTCGACAGAGATGCTGCCACTATGGCCGGGAATTCCGCCCGGCGGCGGCGGTCCAACGGGGCCAGTGCAACTGAGCGTGCATGGGGCGCAGCGTCATATTGCCGTTCCCTTCCTCACGATTCTGACGCCGTTCAGGGCGAATGGGCACGGTGTGCTGGTCGCACCGGGCGGTGGTTATACCCGCGTTGAGATGGCGAAGGAGGGCTGGCCCGCCGCGCGCTGGTTGGTAGCCCGAGGTTATACCGCTTATATACTCAGCTACCGCCTGCCGGGAGAAGGCTGGCACGACGGCTCTCGCGTTGCTTTACAGGATGCCCAGCGGGCGTTGCGCATCATCCGTCAGCGGGAGAAGCGGGTGAGCGTGCTGGGATTTTCCGCCGGAGGGCATCTGTTGGGAATGGCGGCAACGTGCGCTGACGAGCGCAGCTATACGCCGCTTGATGTGCTGGACAGCCTACCGGCGCGAGCTGATGGCGCGGCGCTGATTTATCCCATCGTGACGCTGGAGAAACCTTACAGCCACACGTCAACGCATCGGGTATTGGTGGGGAAGAATGCGACGCAGGCGCAGGATGCCGCCTGGTCAGTACAACATTACGTGACGCCAACGACTCCACCGATGTTTCTGGTCCAGGCGGAAGATGATTCGGTGTCCGATCCGCACAACACCTTAATTTTACAGACGGCCTGCCTCCGTGAAGGCGTATCGGTAGAAATGCATCGTTATCCTTCCGGGGGGCATGGCTTTGGGATGGGCAGGGCTGGAACCCAAACTCTCGCGTGGCCTGAGCAGTATGAAAAATGGCTGCGGGAACGATAAACACCGCAGCCAAATTTGGGGGCTTACTGTATCAGCGCGTCCGGCGCGATATTCATATTCTTCAATACCGGACCCATGATGTTGCCGAAAATCGGCGCCGCGACGGAACCGCCGAAGTGAGTGCCGGCAGTGGGGTTGTTAACGACCACGACCAGTGCGACCTCCGGGTGACTAACCGGCGCGACGCCTGCTGTGTAGTTCACATAGCCGCCGTCATACTTGCCGCTATCGCCCAGTTTTTCAGCGGTCCCTGTTTTGGTCGCCAGCCGATACCCCGGCACCGCCGCCCGCACGCCGCTGCCGCCGGGAAGCACGTCGCTTTCCATCATATGTACCACGGTTTTGACGATCGACGGATCGGCCACCTGCTGGCCCATTACCGGCGGGGTCACTTTGGTGATCGACAGGGGACGATAGACCCCAAACGAGCCCAGGGTGGCGTATTCGCGGGCTATCTGCAGCGGCGTGACGCGTAATCCGTAGCCGAAGGAGAAGGTCGCGCGTTCAATATCGGCCCACTGCCGACGGTGTAGCGGAAAATAGCCTACGCTTTCCCCGCTAAGCCCCAGGCCAGTGGGTTTGCCGAGACCGAACGCCTGATAGGTATCAACCAGCGCCTGTGCCGGCATCGCTAGCGCAATATGAGAAACGCCGATATCGCTCGATTTTTGCAGAATACCGGTTGGCGTAAGCTGTGGCCAATGGCCCACGTCGCGAATCAGATGGCCATTGACGCGATAAGGGGTGGTATCCAGCAAAGTATTTGGCTGAATAATGTTTCTCTCCAGCCCCTCGATAATTACCAACGGCTTGACCGTGGAACCGGGTTCGAAACTGTCGTTAATCGCCACATCACGCATTTGCGTTTGTGTGGCGTTATCGAAATTGTTGGGGTTGTACGAGGGGTAAGAAGCCATAGCCAGGATCTCACCGGTATCAATTTTGACCAGCACCGCCGCGCCTGAGTCCGCTTTATTCAGCAGCACGCCGTCGCGCAGTTTGCTGTACAGCGTATATTGGTCAAATTTATCAATGCTGAGTTGAACGGTTGGCGGCTGTTTTGGCGCGTCATAATCGAGGACGTTAATAATACCGCCATTAGCGTCTTTACGATAAATTTCCTTGCCCGGTTCGCCCTGTAAAATAGAATCGTAGCCACGTTCTACGCCGTTCAGGCCATTATTATCGGCCCCCACAATGCCGATTAAAGGCGCTGCCGCTTCCCCCATAGGGTAGAAACGACTGTCGTCATACACCTCGCTGATACCTTTTATATGCAGATCGGCGATATCTTTCGCAATCCCAAGCTCAACTTTGCGTCCCAGGAATAGAAAATGACGGTGCGCATTCTGATAAATTTTGTTCGCAATTTGATCGGGGGTGGTATTCAACGCGGAAGCGAGATATTGCCATTTTGCATCGCGGAAATTCGGACTGGCCTCAACAATTTTGACCGGATCGACCACAACGTCACGTGACGGGACGCTCATGGCGAGCGCCTCGCCATCGCGGTCGACCAGCGTGCCGCGGTTTGTCGGCAACACTACGGTGCGCAGTGAACGCTGATCGGCCTCTTTTGCCAGCATAGGGTGATTTAAAAATTGCAGGTCGGCGACTCTAACCAATAAAACCCCCAGGCAGCCAAGGATGCCCAGACAAATTATTGTGTAACGAGACGTAATAAATGAGTCTTTATTTTGTTTTTCTGTTGATTTTCTTTTCATTTGTAACATAAAACCACATGAATTTTTATTTTTTATTTTAAATTGCCCACCGGCCGGGATTTATCAATGGCCGCATTAATGCAATATAAATACCCATTTACAGGCGACTTCGCGAAACAGTTTACAGCTAATGCTATTGATAACAAGCCATTAAGTTAACATATTATTTCATCGTCACGGGCTTATTCACGCACGGTATGCTCAGCAAATCAGGGGTAAATCGTGAAGAATAGCGACAAGCATGAACCTGCAACGAGATACTTTACCTCTGAAATTATATGGGTATTTTTCTTATGAAAAGGCGTTAATCAGAATAATCTGTAGGCCTGCGTTTTTATCATTTTTATAACATCATGCTGTTCTGGCCTGAGACATTTTAACCATAAGGGATTTTATGGCCTCTTATTCATTGTGGTGATGAATACATGGCCGCATAATAGCGGCCAACCTCCGCAGGTGCGGGGTTAAGCGCCAGCTTTTTCTGGTGATGAAGGATACACAATGCAAAGGCGTAACTTCCTGAAAGGTGCCGCAGCCCTCTCAACGCTGGGGCTGGTGAGCCCGGTTTTTGCTAAAACAGAAACGCAGGCTCAGCCTGCTGTCTCAGCTTCCGGCAAATACCGCCGCTTCATTATGACCCAAACCTATAGCCTGAAGGCACCGGAAGGCTCTTCCGGGAAGGTGAATTTGTGGATCCCCATCCCGGAAGAGACCGCCTTCCAGCAACTGATCAATCTCTCCTTCAGCGGCAACTATCAAAGTGCCACGCTGAATGCCAATAATCGCTATGGCGCGAAAATGTTGTACGTGACGTGGCCGGCCTCAAACGGACCGCTGGATATTAACGTGGAGATGGAAATTGAAACCCGCGACTGGGAAGTGTTGAAAGACAACCGTCTCACTGACTGGCAGTTGCCGGGGGAAGGGGCGGTGATCCCCGATGAGATTAAACCTTTCCTGCAGGCGACGGCGCATATTCCGGTGGATGGGCTGGTGAAAGAGACCGCGCTGAAAATTATCGGCAACGAAAAAGCGCCGCTGAAACAGGCGCGTCTGATTCATGACTGGGTCAGCACCCATATGCATCGTGATGACGCGGTCATAGGTTGCGGAACCGGCGATGTCGGGGAGATCCTGAAAACCGGCAAGCTCGGTGGCAAATGTACCGACATTAACTCGGTGTTTGTCGCACTGTGCCGTGCGGTCGGCATTCCGGCACGTGAAATGTTTGGCATCCGTTTAGGCGCGAGCCGCAAGCTTAATCAATACTCCACGAAAGCATTTGGCAGCGCCGACGATAAAGGCGTGGCCAAAATCAGCGGCGGTCAACACTGTCGCGCGATGTTCTGGTTAGCCGGTTTCGGCTGGATGCCAGCAGACCCGGCAGACGTGACCAAAATGCGTCTGACAGAGAAAAAAGAGAATGGCGACCCGTCGGTCACCGCGGTGAACGATTATCTGTTTGGTAACTGGGAAATGAACTGGGTGGGATTCAACCATGCGCGTGATTTCGCACTGTCGCCAGCCGCGGAGCAGGGTGACGTGAATAACCTGGGCTATCCGTATGCGGAAGTCGACGGCGATCCGCTGAATTTCTACGACCCAGCTGCTTTTAGCTACGACTATGTCAGCGTCGAACAGCATTAAGGGCGGCGTGTTAACGTTGCTCGCGGCGATCGTAGCCGCGGGCGCGTCAACGCTGTGCTGCATTGGGCCGCTGCTGTATCTGGTGTTTGGGGTTTCCGCTGCCGGGTTGGTGGGTATTCCGGGGGCGTCCTGGCTGCAAATCCCGATGATTATTGTCGCCGTTGGTCTGATGGCGCGCGGATTCTGGCGTCTGCATCTGTCGTCGAAACCGGTATGCGTTAACGTCGTAAGCCGTCGGGTGCTGGTGTGGTTGTATTGGCTGGCGGTGCCGTTAGTGCTGGCCTTGATTACCTATCCTTATGTATTACCCTGGATCTGGGAGTGGATGGAATGAAAAAAGCCGTGTGTCTGGCGTTACTGATGTTTACGCCACTGGGCTGGGCGGCCGATAAATTGGTCACCATTGATGTCGGCGAAATGAACTGCCCGCTGTGCGTGATTTCCATTAACCAGGCGCTGCGCAGCACCGATGGCGTGATTAAGGCGAAAGCTTCGCTGAAAACGCGTCAGGCGGAAGTGGTGGTGCCGGAGAATTTTGATAATCAGCGGCTATTAGCAGCGATTGCCAAAACCGGATTTAAAGGGGAAATCCACGGCGAAAGCGTGGTGCAGTAAATAAAGAAAACCCGCCATGGCGGCGGGTTTTTTAATCGTATTAGAACTGGTAAACCATACCCAGCGCAACGATGTTGTCGGTAGAAATACCGTTTTCCTGATAGAAGGAATCGTTGCCGTCCAGCAGGTTGATTTTATAATCAACGTAGGTGGACATGTTTTTGTTGAAGTAGTAAGTCGCGCCAATATCCATGTATTTAACCAGATCTTTGTCGCCAACGGAGTTTGCGCTCACATTGTTGTTGCCGGTGTACAGATCTTTGCCTTTAGATTGCAGGTAAGAAATTGCCGGACGCAGGCCGAAATCAAACTGGTACTGTGCGGTAACTTCAAAGTTCTGCGTTTTATTCGCAACACCGGTGTCGTTGCCGTACGGGGTCATATTACGAGTTTCAGAATACATTGATGCCAGATAGATATTGTTAGCATCGTATTTCAGACCTACAGTCCATGCGTCAGCTTTATCGCCGCCAGCTGTAGTTCCGTTGATCTGATCGTTTGTACGATCTGAGGTTGCGTATGCAGCGGAAGCGCTGACACCCATACCCAAGTCGTAAGAGGTGGAGATACCGAAGCCGTCGCCGTTGTCGTAGCGCACATCGCTATCCTTAACATCGCCACGGTTATTGGTTCCTACGTCGTCGGTGCCCTGGCTTTCGTTTTTACCCTGATACTGCAGAGCAAAGTTCAGGCCATCAACCAGACCGAAGAAATCAGTGTTACGGTAAGTTGCAACACCGTTAGCACGACCAGTCATAAAGTTGTCAGAGTTGGTGTAGGAGTCGCCACCGAACTCTGGCAGCATATCTGTCCAGCCTTCAACGTCGTACAGCACGCCGTAGTTACGACCGTAGTCGAATGAACCGTAATCGCCGAATTTCAGACCTGCAAACGCCAGACGAGTCCAGTTGTTCGCGCCATCACCTTCAGTTGAGTTTGCCTGGACGTTATATTCCCACTGGCCGTAACCAGTCAGCATATCGTTAATCTGAGTTTCACCTTTGAAACCGAAGCGGACGTAAGTCTGATCGCCATCTTTCTTAGAATCGCTGGAGAAATAATGCAGACCATCTACCTTGCCATAGATGTCTAATTTGTTGCCGTCTTTATTATAAACTTCTGCGGCATGAGCTGCGCCTGCGGCTAACAGGGCAGGAATAACGAGGGCCAGTACTTTTCTGTTCATTGAATATATTCCTTTAGTATTTTTTATACGCGCACTTTCTGAATAAGAAAGCACAGTCATGCTAATAGAGACGAATCTGATATGGTAAATAACATTTGTTACAGCATGAGTAAAATCTAAAGGATATAATTCTGCTGAAATGATGATAATTATCGTGAATGATTTGTGCGGATATATATAAAATAAAAATTATACAAATAAAAATCGCTGACGTAAGCTACAGCCGTTATATGCCTTTTTGTCACACAACGTATTTATGTTGCCGTGTGTCTTTAATATTCTTCGTCATCTTAAAATGACAAGCCCGAATTGATATTCGGGCTTTTTTTATGGTTTGAGAATGACCTTAATTCGGTTATTCCTGCGGCGTCGGTTTTTCCGCCTTGCCGGCCATCATGGCGAGGAAGTCGTAGCGTTTTTGCAGATCCTCTGCCGCATCCTTCCATAGCTGTTCGGCGACGTCTGGTTGCTGGCTGTTCAAACGGCGGAAACGCTGTTCGTTCATTAACGTCTCGGCCAGCGCGTCTGACGGCGGACGGGAATCCAGCGCCAGCGGGATTTTACCTTCGTCGGCGCGACGTGGGTCGAAGCGGAACAGCGGCCAGAAGCCGGTAGCGGTAAGCTGGCGCATCTGATCGTGGCTGAGCGCCAGATCGTAACCGTGCTCTTCGCAAGGGCTGTAAGCGATAATAATCGACGGACCCGGATAGGACTCGGCTTCCTGAATCGCTTTCACCGTCTGGTTAAGCTGTGCGCCCAGTGAGATTTGCGCCACGTAGACATGACCATACATCATCATGCTGACGCCCAAATCTTTCCGTGCTTTACGTTTACCGTGCTCACCAAACTTGGTCACCGCGCCGAGTGGCGTCGCTTTTGAAGCCTGGCCGCCGGTGTTGGAATAGCATTGGGTATCGAGCACCAGAATATTGACGTTCTCGGTCAGGCTCATCACATGATCCAGACCGCCGAAGCCGATATCGTAGGCCCAGCCGTCGCCGCCAATCAGCCAGATAGACTTCTCGACCAGCGCGTCAGCATCGGTCAGCAGCTCTTCCGCACCTTCCACGCCGGTTAATGCGCTACGCAACGCCGCCACCTGTTCGCGGCGCACCTCTGGCGTGGCGTCCGTATGCAAAGCTTCGTTCAGCTCAGCAGGGATGTGTTCCGCAAAGCCGTCCAGCAGACGCATCACACGCTGGCGATGCTGATCGACCGTTAAACGGAAGCCCAAACCAAACTCGGCGTTATCTTCAAACAGCGAGTTAGCCCACGCTGGTCCGCGGCCGTTCGCGTCGGTGGTATATGGCGTAGAGGGCAGGTTACCGCCGTAGATAGACGAACAGCCGGTGGCGTTGGCAATCAGCATACGGTCGCCGTACAGCTGCGTCAGCAGCTTGATATACGGTGTTTCACCGCAGCCAGAACAGGCGCCGGAATATTCAAACAGCGGGGTGATCAACTGTGAAGTACGGATATCAATGCGTTCCAGTGCGGTGCGATCGATTTCCGGCAGGTCGAGGAAGAAGTCATAGTTCACTTTCTCTTCTTCAACATGCTCCAGACGCGACATCATATTGATGGCTTTGATCTCTGGGTTCTGACGGTCTTTCGCCGGGCATACCTCAACGCACAGGTTACAGCCGGTGCAGTCTTCCGGCGCAACCTGCAGGACATATTTCTGACCGCGCATATCGCGCGATTTCACGTCCAGCGAATGCAGAGACGCCGGGGCGTTTTCCATCGCGTCTGGTGAGACTACTTTTGCACGAATCGCCGAGTGCGGGCAGGCGGCCACGCAGTGGTTACACTGGGTGCAGAGATCTTCTTTCCAGATAGGGATCTCTTCGGCGATATTGCGTTTTTCCCAGCGCGTGGTACCGACCGGCCAGGTGCCATCCGGCGGCAGCGCGGACACCGGCAGGGCATCACCGAGGCCAGCAAGCATGGCGGCAGTGACGGTTTTAACGAAGTCTGGCGCGGCGTCAGAAACCACCGGTGGGCGGTTTGGACTGCTGGCGTTGACCGGCTGTAGCGGCACTTCAAACAGGGATTCTCGGGCCAGCGCCAGCGCTTGCCAGTTACGCTCAACCAGATCCTGACCTTTGCTGCTATAGCTTTTCGCGATGGCGTTTTGCAGCTCCATCAGCGCGCTATCGCCCGGCAGAATTTGCGTGAGGTGGAAGAACGCCATCTGCATCACGGTATTAATACGTGCCGCCAGGCCACATTCACGGGCGATTTTGGCGGCGTTAATCACATAAAAGCGCGCGTGCTTTTGATTCAGCACCGCCTGCACTTCCTGCGGTAGTCGCGCCCACACTTCATCGGCGCTGTACGGCGTATTGAGCAGGAAAATACCGCCAGGCTTCAGGCGCTCGGCCATCTGGTATTTATCAATAAACTGTAGCTGGTGACAGCCGACAAAATCGGCCTGTGCGACGAGATAAGCAGAGCGAATCGGGTTATCGCTCACGCGCAGGTGCGAGACCGTCAGGCCACCGGCCTTTTTAGAGTCGTAGACGAAGTAACCCTGAGCAAACCACGGCGTAGAGTTACCGATAATTTTGATGTTGTTTTTGGTCGCCGACACGCTGCCGTCGCTGCCCAATCCGTAGAACAACGCCTCCAGCCGCGCGTGAGATGGCAGGGTGTTTTCCATCTGCGGCAGGGAGAGGTTCGTGACATCATCATAAATACCGACGGTGAAGCGCGATTTTGGCTTCGCCTGCGACAGCTCGTGGAAAATCGAGAGCACGCAGTCCGGGCCGAACTCTTTTGACGACAGGCCATAGCGGCCGCCAATCACCCGCGGCAGCGTTTCACGCTCGCCCTGGTTGAAGGCTTCCGCCAACGCGGTCATCACGTCAAGATACAGCGGCTCGGCCAGAGCGCCCGGCTCTTTGGTGCGGTCAAGCACCGCGACGCTGCGTACGCTTTCCGGCAGCGCCTGCAATAAATGTTTCGCCGAGAACGGACGATAGAGGCGCACTTTCAGCACACCCACTTTTTCGCCGCGCGTCAGCAGTTCATCCACCACTTCTTCACAGGTGCCGATCGCCGACCCCATAATAACGATAACGCGTTCCGCCTGCGGATGGCCGTAATATTCAAACGGTTTATAGCTTCGACCGGTGGCGTCGGCAAAATCATTCATCGCCTGCTCAACGTGATCGTAAACCGCGTTGTACCACGGGTTGGTGGCTTCACGAGACTGGAAGTAAGTGTCCGGGTTTGCGGAGGTACCGCGAATAACCGGATGCTCCGGGTTCAGGGCGCGGGCGCGGTGTGCGGCGATGTCTTCCTGCGGCAGCAGGCCGCGGATCGTATCGTCGGCCAGCGGCACGATTTTGTTAATCTCATGCGACGTGCGGAACCCGTCGAAGAAGTGAATAAACGGCACGCGGCTCTTGAGCGTCGCAATATGTGAAATCAGCGCAAAGTCCTGCGCTTCCTGCACGCTACCGGCGCACAGCATGGCGCAGCCGGTCTGGCGTACCGCCATCACGTCGGAATGGTCGCCAAAAATAGACAACGCGTGGGTCGCGACAGTGCGCGCCGCCACATGCAGCACAAACGGCGTCAATTGCCCGGCCAGCTTATACAGCGTGGGGATCATCAGCAGGAGACCCTGCGATGAGGTAAATGAGGTCGACAGTGCGCCGGTCTGCAAGGCCCCATGCACGGCGCCGATGGCCCCAGCTTCGGACTGCATCTCTACCACGCGTGGGACGTCGCCCCAAACGTTTTTAAGCCCGTTTCCCGCCCACGCGTCAGCCTGTTCAGCCATGGTTGAGCTCGGCGTGATCGGGTAAATGGCGATGACTTCGCTGGTACGGAACGCAACCGAGGCGACCGCACCATTACCGTCAATTGTGATCATTGATATGACACCTTACATTGCGCAAAAAATAGGTTCACGGGTTTACCCATCAACCGGGAATTTGTCCTTAATTGACACATCGCTCTTAGGGATGATGTTAAGTGAAGTTTAGCAAACCCGGCGCTGAATCATTTTTGCTTTTGTGTCCTTGGGGCGCGTCTGTATCAATGATACGAATGTTTTGAGCCACAAAATTGCGAGAAAATGTTTCTACAACGCATAAATGCGCACTTCGTCTCTCGACGGAGCGGCCAGCGCTGCCTATGATGCTTAGGTTTGTTCTTATTTTTGCGATACGGAGAGAAGAGATGCGAGCTGCGTTTTTAGTCGGGTGTGCGGCGCTATTATTATCCGCGTGCAGCAGTGAACCTGTTCAGCAGGCAACGGCGGCACACGTGACGCCGGGAATGCGAGCGGCAATGTCCAGCTCGGGCGAAGCGAACTGCGCGATGATTGGCGGGTCACTTTCCGCCGCGCGCCAGCTGGACGGCTCCAGTATCGGTATGTGCGCGCTGCCAAACGGTAAACGTTGCAGCGAACAGTCTCTTGCTACCGGCACCTGCGGCAGCTACTAAGCCTTAATGCATCAGATCGGCCAGGCGATAGACCAGCGTCTGGTCCGCTGTGGCGAGCGTCAGCTGTTGTTCGGTTAAATCAACCTGCGCGCCCTGACGCAGCATGTTGCTGAACGTGGCATCCAACTCATTAAGCTGGGCGTCGCTGCAAAGTTTGCGCGTCATGGCGAGCTCGCTCGTCTTTAGCTCGCCTTTGTGCAGGGTCGCGGTGCCGGAAAAGCCGTTACACATGTTGCCCGACACATAAATCTTTTCAAGAATCGGCTGCTTTTCGCCAAAGCTCAGCTCGAGCGGGGCGCCTTTGCTGCTCACCGTTTTACCGTTCACACTCTCTAAAACAAAGCGGTGATGCTGAAGCTGGTCAGCGTTCGTTGACATTTTGCTGTTGTAGACGCATCCAGAGAGAAGGGCGGCCGCAGCCAGCACGAAAAATACGTTCTTCATAGTACAGGACTTCTTATTAATCATTTGCGGTGTGAATATGTTTGAAGCATAACTGTACTGCGGGAGGTGTCTGTGGGGCTTATCCGAAAATGCTCCCCGACCGTAGCCGGGGAGTGTGGTGTATCAGGCGATAGCGTTAGGGCAATCAGTGCCTGTATCGATCTGCTGCAGGTTTTGCAGAGTGGTTTCTGAGATGCTGGTCAGTGCTTCAGCAGTCAGAAACGCCTGGTGGCCGGTGAACAGCACGTTGTGGCAGGCTGAGAGACGGCGGAATACGTCATCCTGGATCACATCGTTAGACTTATCCTCAAAGAACAGATCGCGCTCGTTCTCATATACGTCCATCCCCAGTGCGCCGATTTTCTGCGTTTTTAGGGCTTCAATCGCGGCCTGAGAGTCAATCAACGCGCCACGGCTGGTATTGACGATCATCACGCCATCTTTCATCTTCTCAAACGCGCTGGCGTTCAGCAGATGATAGTTCTCAGGGGTGAGCGGACAGTGCAGGGAAATCACGTCGGACTCGGCAAACAGCGTCGGCAGGTCGACATATTCAACGCCCAGCTCCAGCGCAGCAGCGCTAGGATACGGGTCAAACGCCAGCAGGCGCATACCAAAGCCTTTCAGAATACGCAGTGCCGCGACGCCGATTTTCCCGGTGCCAATCACGCCTGCGGTTTTACCGAACATGGTGAATCCGGTTAGCCCTTCCAGCGAGAAGTTAGCATCACGCGTACGCTGATAGGCGCGGTGAATGCGGCGGTTCAATGTCATCATCAGCCCGATGGCGTGCTCGGCCACGGCTTCCGGATCGTAAGCGGGCACGCGAACCACGCGCAGACCCAGCTCTTTCGCTGCGTCGAGGTCGACGTTGTTGAAGCCCGCGCAGCGCAGCGCGATATACTTCACGCCGTTCTTTTTCAACTCTTCCAACACCGGACGGCTACCGTCGTCGTTAACGAAAATACAGACCGCTTCACAGCCATGGGCGGTTTTGGCGGTTTTTTCCGTTAACAGGAAATCAAAAAACTCAAGCTCAAAGCCATATGCCTGGTTAACATTTTGCAGGTACTTTTTGTCGTACTGCTTAGTACTGTAAACGGCGATTTTCATGAGACTTTTCTCCAATGATTTTAGAGTCAAGTTAGCATAATTCAAAAATTCTTACAAAATATAAAAATGTTTTGAAAGCTAAGGATTCGTAAAGAAACTCCCTTCAGTATACCCGCTTTAAATGGGGGCGCGAATGACGGTTCTCAATCAGAATCAACTGAAATCCCTCACGTTTTATTTTGCAGCAGCTATTCTTAAAACATCACAGCGGCTTTCACTCTCTGGTCTGACATGACACAATATGCGCCTTTGGACTGCCCGCTGCGCGGTCTGGCATCACCGCTTGTTCAATCAGGATATGACTGCACCCATGAAGGGTAAATATAAAGCCATTATTGCGCTACTCCTGCTTTTAGTACTTCTGCCGCTCACATTGCTGATGACGCTAGGGTACTGGGTTCCTACGCTGGTGGGTATCTGGCTTCCGGCAGGCACGCGTATTGCGCTTAACGAAAGCCCTCGGCTGACGCGTTCGGCCCTGCACATTCCCGATTTGCGCTATCTGGCGGGGGATTGCGAACTGGCGACCCTGAAAGACGTGACTCTGTCACATCCAAGCCGCTGGCGACTGCACGCCGCATCGGCCAACCTCAATTCTCTGTGCTTTAGCAAGCTGCCGCAAAACGATACGGTTCCCGGCGCGCCGCGCACGCTGGCGGAATGGCAGTCAATGCTGCCCAACACCTGGCTGACCATCGACGCGCTCAGCGTCTCGCCGTGGGAAAAATGGCAGGGCAAGCTCAAGGTTTCACTGACATCTCAGCGGCAGGATGTGGAATATACGGGCGAACAGGTTGGTCTGCGCGCACGATTGCATGGGCAGGCGCTGACGGTAAACGAATTTCACGCCAGCCTGATCGACGGAGAGCCGCCGGTTAAATTACTCGGTGAGTTCACGATGCCGCTGGTGCCGGACGGGTTACCGGTAAAAGGGCACCTCGAGTCTACCTTCCAGGTGCCGCAGGTGCCTTCGCTGGTTGATGCGGAACTCAACTGGGACGGTAATCAGGGGCAACTGGTGATGATGGCGCGTGGCGAGGACGATCCCTTAGTCGATCTGCCCTGGACGTTAACGGAACAACTGCTCACCATCAGCGATGGGCGCTGGAACTGGCCGTATCAGGCAGGTATCCCGCTCAGCGGCCGCGTGGGGGTGAAGCTCGAAAACTGGCAACAGGGCGTAGATAAAACGCAGGTGACCGGCCGCCTTAGTGTTCTGACCGCGGGTGATGCCGGGAAAGGCGTGGCGGTACTGAACGTCGGGCCGGGCGTGCTGAGCATGGATAACAGCGACATGCCGCTGCAACTGGTGGGGGAAGCGAAACAGGGCGATCTGATCTTTTACGCAAAACTGCCCGCTCACCTTAGCGGCCCGCTGGTTACTCCAGTACTGGCGTTCCAGCCGGGCGCGTTGCTGCGTTCGCGCGGGCGGGTAATCGATGCGCTAAATATTGATGAAGTGCGCTGGCCGTTGGCGGGAGTGAAAATTTCAACGCAGGGCATTGATGGACGCCTACAGGCCATTCTGCGCGCGCATGAACAGCAGACCGGGGATTTTGTGCTGCACCTGGACGGCCAGGCTGACAATTTCATGCCCGATAAAGGCACCTGGCGCTGGCGATATTGGGGGGACGGCCACTTTACGCCGATGCAGGCGCGCTGGGATGTGACCGGGACCGGCGAGTGGCGTGACAGCGCCATTGTGTTGAATACGCTCTCTACCGGCTTCGATAAGCTGCAATATGGCACCATGACCATTGATAAGCCGCGTCTCAAGCTGGAACAACCCATTCACTGGATCCGCGATGAACAACATCCTTCCTTTACAGGTGCGCTGGCGCTTGATGCCAGCGAAACGCGCTTTACCGGCGGCAGCATGCTGCCTGCCTCGGCGCTGACGTTTAGCGTGGAAGGGCGCGATCCGACCTTCTTCCAGTTTAAAGGCGATCTGAAGGCGCAGGCAATTGGGCCGGTGCGGGTGACGGGACGCTGGGACGGCGAGCGTTTACGTGGCCAGGCGTGGTGGCCAAAACAGTCGCTGGAGGTGTTCCAGCCGCTGGTACCGCCGGACTGGAAAATGAAGCTGCGCGACGGTTCGCTGTACGCGCAGGTTGCGTTCTCTGCCGCCGCCGGGCAAGGATTTGAGGCCGGTGGTCACGGCGTGCTACACAACGGTAGCGCGTGGATGCCGGATAACGAGATCAACGGCGTCGATTTTGTGCTGCCGTTCCGCTTAAAAGCCGGCGTCTGGCAGCTGGGAACGCGGCGACCGGTGTCGCTGCGCATTGCGGAAATTATTAACCAGGTCACTGCACGCAACGTAACCGCCGATCTGCAGGGTACCTGGCCGTGGAGTGAAGAGGCGCCGCTGCAGCTGAGCGATGTCAGCGTGGATGTGCTGGGTGGGAAGGTCACGATGCAGCAGCTGCGCATGCCGCAGTGCGACGCCGCGCTTCTGCGCTTACAACATATTTCTACCAGCGAACTGGTGAGCGCGGTGAACCCGAAACAGTTTGCCATGTCCGGCCCGGTTGACGGCGCGCTACCGCTGTGGCTGAACGACAGCAAATGGATTATTAAGGATGGCTGGTTGCATAATCCCGGCCCGATGACGCTGCGCCTGGATAAAGACACCGCGGACGCGGTTGCCGACGATAATATCGCCGCGGGCGCGGCAATCAACTGGCTACGCTATATGGAAATCTCCCGCTCGTGGACGCGGATCAATCTCGATAGTCTGGGTATGCTGACGCTGCAGGCGACGGTGACCGGTACCGGGGTGATGGACGAGAAACGCAGTACGGTGCGCCTGAATTACACGCACCAGGAGAATGTTTTTGATTTGTGGCGAAGCCTGCGCTTTGGCGACAAACTTCAGTCATGGCTTGAGCAACACGCGACCCTTCCCGGCGTACCGTGTCGCAGCGGCACGGAATGTAAGGAGCACTAATGAAATTATCCATCGCCATCCTGGGGATCGCGGCAACGGCACTGTTATCAGGCTGCGTACCGCGCATCGAGGTGGCTGCGCCGAAAGAACCGATTACCATCAATATGAACGTCAAGATTGAGCACGAGATCCGCATCAAGGCCGATAAGGACGTTGAGGATCTGCTGAAATCGCGTAGCGACTTATTCTGAGGGCCGCCACCATGAGAAAAATGCGTATTATCGCGGTTCTGCTGTTGGGTCTGTTTAGCGTTCAGGCGTTCGCGTTAACGCTGTCAGAGGCGAGAACACAGGGCCGGGTAGGGGAAACGCAGGGCGGCTATCTGGCGGCGCTGGCTAAGGACAGCGAAACGTTGGCGCTAGTGAAGAACATTAATCAGGCCCGCAGCGAAAGCTATCAGCAGCTGGCGTTGAGCAACAATCTCTCTCAGCAGGAGGTAGCACGGCTGGCGGGGAAAAAGCTGATCGATAAAGCGCTGCCGGGTGAATACGTGCAGGGCATTAACGGCCAGTGGGTGCGTAAGTAACGACCAGAGGTAAGAAAAATCGTATTACGGTTGAAAGAAGTGGCGTAACTCGCTCATACTCTGGCATCTAACCTGTTCGTCGGCAACGATTTTACCGACGGCATATGAGAATAATAAAGGAATTCCGTATGGCAGAAGAAACCATTTTCAGCAAAATTATTCGTCGTGAAATCCCGTCGGATATGGTGTATCAGGACGAGCTGGTTACCGCATTTCGCGATATCTCTCCGCAGGCGCCGACGCATATTCTGATTATCCCCAATACCTTGATTGCCACCACTAACGACGTCACCGCCGAGCATGAGCAGGCGCTGGGGCGCATGATTACCGTGGCGGCGAAAATTGCACAACAGGAAGGGATTGCCGAAGACGGTTATCGTCTGATCATGAACTGCAATCGCCATGGCGGGCAGGAAGTTTACCACATTCATATGCACCTGCTGGGCGGCCGCCCGCTGGGGCCGATGCTGGCGCATAAAGGCTAATCTATGAAATCGGCATGTCTGGGTCTTTTGTTAGGTACGGTGCTGCTGAGCGGGTGTCATTCGCGCCCGGAAATCGCCGTCAGTGAACAGCAGACGCTGGTGATGGAGTCTAACGTTCTGGCGGCAGGTATCAGCGCGGAAAAGCCTGAGCTGACGTCGTCGGATATTCAGGCGACCGCCAGCGCAAAACTGTTCAACGAAAGGCGGCAGCCGGTCACCGTTCACTATCGTTTTTATTGGTATGACGCCAGAGGGCTGGAAATGCACCCGCTGGAAGCGCCGCGCAGCATTACGATTCCTGCAATGGGGTCGGTCACGCTGTACGGGACTGCTAACGGTTTAGGGGCGCATAAAGCCCGACTTTATCTTTATCTGTGAGGGGTAAACTGGAATGAGTAAATTGGGTCGCTATGCGTTGATGGCCTCGCTGGCACTGATACTGGCAGGGTGTGCGGTGCGCGAACAACCGGCACCAGTCGATACGGCGAATCCGCAGCAGCCACAACAGCCTGCTGAGCCGCAGCAGCCGGTGCCAACGGTACCGAGCGTGCCGACGATTCCGCAGCAGCCAGGTCCGATTGAGCACGGCGGTGAAACGCCTGCGCAGCCCACGCCGCGCGTACGGCACTATGACTGGAACGGCGCAGCACAGCCGCTGGTTGGCAAAATGCTGCAAACCGGCGGCGTAACCGCGGGCAGCATTTTGCTGGTCGACAGCGTTAACAACCGCACCAACGGTTCATTGAACTCCGGGGAAGCGACTAACGCGCTGCGTAACGCGCTGGCAGGTAACGGCAAGTTTACCCTGGTGTCGGCCCAACAGCTGGCGGTGGCTAAGCAGCAGTTAGGACTGTCGCCGCAGGACAGCCTGGGTTCGCGCAGTAAAGCGATGGGCATTGCCCGTAACGTGGGGGCTCAGTACGTGCTTTACTCTAACGCTACCGGCAACGTGAACGCGCCGACGCTGCAAATGCAGCTGATGCTGGTACAAACCGGTGAGATCGTCTGGTCAGGTAAAGGTGCGGTTGCGCAACAGTAAGCTTTCGCGTGACGCACTGCTGTCACGTGAATTTCCGCACTATCACATCGTCGCCAGCCCCGAATACGCGGGGCTGAGCGGCAGCAGCTGTATTCTTCAACACGGTGAACGGCGGCTGGTACTGCGTCAGCATCATGCGCCCGACGCGCCGGAACACGAATTCCTCCGTCAATATCACGCCCTTCGTCAGCTACCCGCCACGCTGGCGCCAAAGCCTGTTTTTTATACGCGCGGCTGGATGGCAGTTGATTTTTTAGCCGGAGAGATCAAAAGCGTGCTTCCGGCGCATCAACCGCTGGCGACTCTCCTGTATGATTTGCACCAGCAGCCCCGATTTGGCTGGCGGCTGGCGCTCTTGCCTTTGTTAGAACGGTACTGGCAGCAGTGCAGCCCGTCACGCCGCACGCCTTTCTGGCTGCGCAGCTTACAACGGCTGCGCCAGCGGAAGGAGCCGCGACCGTTGCGGCTGGCACCGCTGCATATGGATGTCCACGCTGGCAATATTGTGCACTCCGAAGGCGGCTTAAGGCTCATCGACTGGGAATACGCTGGCGATGGCGATATCGCGCTGGAGCTGGCTGCGGTGTGGATGCCGGACAATCAACAACGCTATCAACTGATTGAGGCCTATGCCAGACTGGCGCATATGTCCCCGGACGCCCTGTGGCAACAGACATTACGCTGGCGTCCGTGGGTGCTGATGCTGATGGCGGGCTGGTTCGAGTGTCGCTGGCAACAGACCGGTGACGAACAATTTATCACGCTGGCCAATGAAATCTGGCAGCAGCTTAAGAACAATAAGGAGGCCGTGTGGGGCCAGTAATGTTGGATGTGGAAGGCTACGAGCTGGATGCCGAAGAACGTGAGATTCTGTCGCACCCGCTGGTGGGCGGTTTAATTCTGTTTACCCGTAATTACCACGACCCCGAGCAGCTTCGTGAACTGGTTCGCCAGATTCGCAGCGCCTCGCGTAACCGACTGGTGGTGGCTGTTGACCAGGAAGGGGGCCGCGTACAGCGTTTCCGCGAAGGGTTCACCCGTTTACCGGCCGCACAGTCGTTTGCCGCGGTGCTGGGGGAAGAGGACGGTGGCCGGATGGCGGTCGATGCGGGCTGGCTGATGGCCAGTGAGATGATCGCGATGGATATTGATATCAGCTTCGCGCCGGTATTAGACGTGGGCCACATCTGTACCGCCATTGGCGAGCGTTCTTATCATGCGGACCCGCAGAAAGCGCTGCTGATGGCGCGTCATTTTATTGACGGCATGCACGCTGCCGGGATGAAAACCACGGGTAAACATTTCCCAGGCCATGGCGCGGTCACTGCCGATTCGCACAAAGAGACGCCGCACGATCCGCGTCCGGAAGCGGAAATCCGCGGGAAAGACATGGTGGTGTTTAAAACGCTGATTAGCGAAAATGCGCTCGACGCCATTATGCCGGCGCACGTCATTTACGACGCCGTTGATCCGCGTCCTGCCAGCGGCTCTGCGCACTGGCTGAAGACCGTGCTGCGCGGCGAGTTGGGTTTTGAGGGCGTGATTTTCTCTGACGACCTGTCAATGGAAGGCGCGGCGATTATGGGCAGCTATGCTGAACGCGGCCAGGCATCGCTCGACGCAGGTTGCGATATGATCCTCGTCTGCAATAATCGTAAAGGTGCGGTGAGCGTGCTGGATAACCTGTCGCCGATCAACGCAGAGCGTGTTACGAAGTTGTATCATAAAGGTTCATTTAGCCGTCAGGAACTGATGGACTCCGCCCGCTGGAAAACAGTTAGCGCTCAGCTGGAGCAACTCCACGAACGCTGGCAGGAAGTGAAGGCTGGTCATTAACCCTCCCGGTGTGGGAGTAATGGTGTGGTGAGGACGCAATGATTATCTATTTACACGGTTTTGACTCCAATAGCCCTGGTAACCATGAGAAAGTGCTGCAACTGCAGTTTATCGACCCGGATGTGCGGTTGATTAGCTACAGCACGCGGCACCCCAAGCATGACATGCAGCATCTGCTGAAAGAAGTCGACAAAATGCTGCAGTTGAATGCCGATGAGCGGCCGCTGATTTGCGGCGTAGGGCTGGGCGGCTACTGGGCGGAGCGTATTGGTTTTCTGTGCGATATTCGCCAGGTGATGTTTAACCCGAACCTGTTCCCGAACGAGAATATGGACGGCAAGATCGATCGCCCGGAAGAGTACGTGGATATTGCCACCAAATGTGTGAACAACTTCCGCGAGAAGAACCGTGACCGTTGCCTGGCCATTCTCTCTCGCCACGACGATGCGCTTGATAGCCAGCGTTCAGCAGACGTGCTGCATCACTACTATGAGATCATCTGGGACGAAGAACAGGGTCACAAGTTTAAAAATATTTCGCCGCATCTGCAGCGGATTAAAGCGTTCAAAACGTTAGGCTAAATTTTCGTCTGAGGAGCCCCGGCAGCTTTAGGTTGCCGGGGCTTTTTTTTGTTAATTTTTAACCCCGCTGACTCCCATTTCGCTCACCGCAATGCCGTTCGCTCAACTTCTGCGCGATAAAACTTGATACACATCAATTTTGGTATGACCAATGCACCATTCATGTTATTCTCATTGCAGCTGAATGGTTTCTTGTGAGTAACCTGTTGTTAACTAAGAGCTAAATTAATAACTTTTAATTAACAATTGGTTAATAAATTTTAAGGGGGTCTCGTGACTACGCCAATGAAGAAAATTGTAATTGTAGGTGGCGGCGCTGGCGGCCTGGAACTGGCTACTCAGCTGGGTCGCAAGCTTGGCCGGAGTAAAAAAGCGAAAATTACGCTGGTGGATCGCAACCATAGCCACCTGTGGAAACCGTTGTTGCACGAGGTGGCGACCGGTTCTCTGGATGAGGGTGTCGATGCGCTGAGCTATCTGGCGCATGCGCGTAATCATCACTTCCAGTTCCAGCTGGGCTCGGTGATGGATATCAACCGCGAAGCGAAAACTATCACCCTGGCAGAACTGCGCGATGAGAAGGGCGAACTGCTGGTGCCTGAGCGCAAGCTGGCGTACGACACGCTGGTGATGGCGTTGGGCAGCACCTCAAACGACTTCAACACCCCGGGCGTGAAAGAGCACTGTATCTTCCTCGATAACCCGCACCAGGCGCGTCGTTTCCACCAGGAAATGCTGAACCTGTTCCTGAAATATTCCGCTAACCTGGGCGCGAACGGCAAGGTGAATATCGCCATTGTTGGCGGCGGGGCGACCGGTGTTGAGCTGTCCGCTGAACTGCACAACGCGGTGAAACAGCTCCACAGCTATGGCTACAAAGGGCTGAATAACGAAGCGCTGAACGTCACGCTGGTGGAAGCCGGTGAACGTATTCTGCCTGCGTTGCCGCCGCGCATTTCCGGCGCTGCGCACAGCGAGTTGACTAAAATGGGCGTACGCGTGCTGACCCAGACCATGGTGACCAGCGCCGATGAAGGCGGTCTGCACACGAAAGATGGTGAATATATTCAGGCCGATCTGATGGTATGGGCGGCGGGCATTAAAGCGCCAGATTTCATGAAAGAGATCGGCGGCCTGGAAACTAACCGCATCAATCAGCTGGTGGTTGAGCCGACGCTGCAAACCACCCGCGATCAGGATATCTACGCTATCGGCGACTGTGCTTCCTGCGCCCGTCCGGAAGGGGGCTTTGTGCCGCCGCGCGCCCAGGCTGCGCACCAGATGGCGACCTGTGCGCTGAACAACATTCTGGCGCAGATGAAGGGTAAAGAGCTGAAGCCGTATACCTATAAGGATCACGGTTCACTGGTATCGCTCTCCAACTATTCAACCGTCGGCAGCCTGATGGGTAACCTGATGCGTGGTTCGATGATGATCGAAGGGCGTATCGCGCGTATGGTCTATATCTCGCTGTACCGTATGCACCAGATTGCGCTGCACGGTTACGTGAAAACCGGCCTGATGATGCTGGTAGGCAGTATCAACCGCGTGATCCGTCCGCGCCTGAAACTGCACTAATCGCGTTTTAAGGCTCCCGGCCTGCATGTTGTTATGCATGTAGGCCGGATAAGCGCAGCGCCATCCGGCAATGAGCGCCAATGTTCCGCCCAAAGCGCTGCGCTTATCAGCGCTTTCAATTGTTACCTGTCTCTACCTTCAGAATTCTCTCAAACATCTCTAATCCCACATAAAATCCTGCTTTTGAGTTTTTGTCTGATAGTCATGGTTTGACTTAAGTTGCACAATTGTTAGCAATAGCAACAAAGGAGGAAGTCCCGTGAATAAATCAATGTTGGCGGGTATTGGTATTGGCGTTGCAGCTGCTCTCGGGGTTGCCGCCGTAGCGAGCATGAACGTATTCGATCGTGGCCCGCAGTATGCGCAGGTGATCTCCGCTACGCCAATCAAGGAAACCGTTAAAAACCCGCGTCAGGAGTGCCGCAACGTGACGGTTACGCACCGTCGTCCGGTACAGGATGAAAACCGCATCGCCGGATCGGTGCTGGGCGCCGTTGCCGGTGGGGTCATCGGGCACCAGTTTGGTGGCGGACGCGGTAAAGATGTTGCAACCGTCGTCGGTGCTTTAGGCGGCGGCTATGCAGGTAACCAGGTGCAGGGTGCGATGCAGAATAACGACACCTACACCACGACGGAGCAGCGTTGTAAAACAGTGTACGACAAGTCTGAGAAAACGCTCGGATATGATGTGACCTACAAAATCGGCGACCAGCAGGGCAAAATCCGTATGGATAAACAACCCGGCAGCCAGATCCCGCTGGATAGCAATGGTCAGCTGGTACTGAATAAAGCCTAAAAAAGTGTGAGTGTGCTGATTCGCCCCTCCGTCTCCCAGACTGAGGGGCGTTTTTTTTATACGGCAATCATCTGTGGCCAGAGGCGGAGGGTGGTTTCGGTAATCTGCATCAGCGTTTCAAAGCTCGCCCCTTCACGGGCGCTAATCGACATTCCCTGCAAAATACAGCTCAGAAACTGCGCCAGCTCGGCGACGTTTTTTTCTGCCGGGATTTCCCCGCGCGCCTGACGCAGCTGTAAGAACTTGTATAACGTCTGTTCCTGCACCGCGTGACGCGACTTAATGGTCTTCGCAATTTCTTTGGAAGATGCGGCAAGGGCGGCAGACGTGTTGATCATAAAGCAGCCCGCCGGCGTGTCTTTGCTGGTAAAGCAGGTGGCGACGGCAGTGAAATAGTGGCGAAGCGCCTCCAGCAGCGTCTGGTCTTCACAGAACAGACAGGCTTCATTTTTCGACGCAAAACGGCTGATGTAGTGATCGAGTACGGCGCGGAAGAGCCCCTCTTTATTCACAAATTCAGCGTACAGCGTCGGCGCCTTGGCGCCGGTGGCTTCGACAAGATCGGAAAGCGATGTTGCTTCATAGCCATACTGCCAGAACAGCGTCATGGCTTTATCCAACGCCGCTTCCCGGTCGAATACTTTAGGTCGACCACGGCCTTTTTTCGCGCAACTTTGCGTGTCAGTTGTCATCGTGCCGCCTACCTCAGTCGGTGTTTAGTGAATGCTCATTATAAAAATAATTATCGGCGGGGGCCAGCGCTTCCGTCGCAAAAAAGAATTCAACATATTCATATGAAAAATATATGAATTCTAATTAAATAAATGATCGTTATAAAAATCCGTTGACGTGTGACCTGGATCTCATTATTATTAATTTATCGATCGTTAAGTTAATAACGTCTGACCTACAAAAATTCATCTGCAAGGTAAAAATTATGAAAAACGTAAAAACCCTGGCTATCGCCGCAGTCCTTAGCTCACTGTCATTTGCAAGCTTTGCCGCTGTTGAAGTGCAATCCACTCCAGCAGATCAGCACAAAGTCGGTAATATTGCCGCATCTGCAGGCCCGAACCTGGCGTCTCTGGAACAAGAACTGTCTCAGAAAGCCGATGAAATGGGTGCGAAATCTTTCCGCATCACTTCCGTTAGCGGTCCGAACTCCCTCCACGGTACTGCGGTAATCTACAAATAAGCGTTAAAACCCTCATAATGCTTATGCCACTGCCATAAAAAAGGCCCTGAGCGGAATACGCTCAGGGCCTTTTACTTTTGCTTTTCAACTACATATTTTGCTGCGCAACATCGTGATGACGGGTGACATCGACCGGCATCCCGGAGCGCACATCCATCACTTTTTTCATCACTTCGCTATCGGTAGCAGGGTTCTGGCTGAAGGCTTTCATCCCGGCGTTAAGCACAATTGGCAGGGTCTGAGGGTTGTCATCAATATGCTCGGACAGCGGTTGATGAACTTCCACCAGATGAACGCCGTTTGGCTCAATCGACGCCTTAATTGGCGTGTTGATGATGTTTACCTTCGTGCCTGGCGTAACCTGATCGAAAAGTGCTTTAATGTCGTTATCACGCAGGCGAATACAGCCTGAGCTGACGCGCATGCCGATACCAAAATCGGCGTTGGTGCCGTGTAGCAGATACACGCCGCCGTAGGCCGCAAGACGAATGGCGTGATGCCCCATCGGGTTATCCGGTCCGGCAGGCATTACCGCTGGCAGCTCAACACCCTGAGCGCGATAGCGCGCGCGGATATTGGCGGTTGGCGTCCAGGTTGGGTTGGCGCGCTTATCTGAAACGGTGGTGACCATGGTGGGGGTCACCGTGGTGCCGCCAAGTTGACCGATGCCGATAGGGTAGACGGTTACGGTTTTACTGCCCGGCGGGTAGTAGTACAGCCGCAGCTCGGCCAGATTTAGTACGATGCCTTCACGCGGTACGTCGGGTAGCAGTGTTTGCAGCGGGATAGTGAGTACGCTGCCCGCACGAGGCACATACGGATCGACGCCAGGGTTGGCCTGCAACAGCGCCAGGAAACCCACGTTATATTTCTTGGCGATGGCTTCCAGTGAGCCACCGCTGTTGTCGACGACGTGAAAACGGTTTTCGCCCACCAGGCGGCTGCCCGGCGGCGGCAGTGGCCAGGAGTTGGCGCTGGCTGGCAGCGCAACGCTGACGGCAAGAAGCAATCCTGCTAGCCAGCGTGAAAGTTGCAGAGTTTGACGCATCACTCTAATCCCTCAAAGTCAAAAATGTTGTCTAAAAGTTAAAGCGACTATTATGCGTAAGCGGACTGTAGGGAAGTGATGCGGGATTGAAAGAGTATGTAAAGGTTGGCCCTCTCTGGCTAAGAGAGGGCTGGGCGTTGGCGGAATCAGAAGGCCATTTTTACCGTAAACTGCACTTCGCGTGGGTCGCCAATCTGGTTACCCAGATTATTGCTGGCAATCGATGAGGTGTAGTAGGTCTTGTCGAACAGGTTCTTCACGTTCACCTGCAACGTAACCGGGTACTGTAGCTTCATCCTGTAGGCGGCAAAGACATCCGCGACCGCGTAGCCGGGCAGGTAGTAATCTGCGCCGTTGGTACCGGAGCGGCGGCTCAACGCATGCCCTCCAGCGCCGAGTGTGAGCGTGTTGCTATCATAGACGTTGTTAATGTCATAGGTCAGGAACAGCGATCCGGTATGGCGCGGTACGTTGGGCAGCGGTTTACCGGCGTATTCCGGATCTTCCTCGACTTTAGCATCGGTGTAGCCGTAGCTGGCAATGACGTTAAGGTTTTCACTCAACGAACCGGCGACATCCACCTCAATCCCGCGCGAGCGTACTTTGCCCGCGGTTTTGGCGTAGGTCTCGTCGCCAATGGTTTCGGTATAAAGCACGTTACGTTTGTGAATATCAAAGAAGGTGATATTAGACGTCACGCCGTCGAACAGGTCGAATTTAGCCCCCACTTCATAAGCCGTGGACTCTTCCGGCGGCAGGTCGCCAATATAGCTGGCGATGGACGATTGCGGCATAAACGACTGCGCAACGTTGCCGAACAGCGAAACGGTGGGGGACACCTTGTACACAAGGCCAAACTTCGGCGTCAGCTTTTCGTCCCGGCTGTCGGTGTTTTCTTTGAACGGACGACCTTTTCCTGCGTACTGGGTGTAGTACTGATAGCGCACGCCCGCCACGGCAATCCACTTATCCGTCAAATAGAGCGCGTCCTGCAAATACGTCGCATAGGTTTCCTGCTGAATACGCTGATCGCTATCGGCCGCCGATACGGTGGTGCATTTATCCAGCGTTCCGTACACCGGGTGATAGATATTGAGGCTATTCTTGACGTTTTTGCAGCGGATCATATCGGTGCGCAGCAGGTCATAATTTTCATAGGCGATGCCGGTAAGCAACTCATTATAGAAACCGCCAATCACCACATTGCCCTGCAAATCGGCCCGCGTGGCATGCATTCGTTGGGTCGAGCCTTGCGTCGCGTCTACACGGCGGGTCAGGTTGCCGGTTTTGGCATCGTAGGCCATCACGCGAGCCTGGTTATCACTGTACATATCCTGGCTAAAGCTGTAGTCAAAACGCGCGGTCCACTGGCTGTTCAGACGATACTCGGCGTTGAGCTGCGCCAGATCGGAATTGCCATCGGTAATGTTAAACGGCTCGTCGAAGCGTACCTTGCTCGGTACGTTGACCGCCTGACCGGTATTCAGATCGAAAATGGTGCCGCGGTCGAACGGCGTATTGTAGTTACGGTGCGACCATGAAAGGTTCACCGTCGCGTCGTCGCCAAACCAGGTCAGGGAAGGGGCGATAAAACTGCTGCGCTCCTTGCCGAAGTTACGCCAATAATCTTCATTCTGATATTCGCCAATCAGACGATAGGCCAGTTGGGTGCCTTCAATGGGGCCGGTAACGTCAATCTGTCCGCTACCGCCGCCGAAACTGCTGGACGTGGCTGAAATATCGCCGGAGAAAGTGCGCTCTGGGCGCTTGGTTACCACGTTAATTAATCCACCGGGGTCGAGGATGCCGTACAGCGTGGAAGCGGGGCCTTTTAGCACCTCCACGCGCGATGTGGCGGCGTTAAAGCTGCGCGGCAGCACGGTACGCAGACCGTTGGTCATAATCGAACCGTCGCGGTTGGCGCCAAAGCCGCGGCGAGTAAACGCGTCCTGAGTGCCGCCAAGGGTGTTGGTTTGCACTACGTTGGCCACGTTATACAGCGCTTCGTCCAGCGAGGTGGCATGCTGATCTTCTAATACTTTATCGCTCACCGTGTTGACGACCTGCGGAATATCGAGCAGTGGCATCGACGTTAGCGTAGCGGTAGCGCTGCTCAAGGGCTGATAGCCGTCGGTGACGGTCTGGTCCGCCTGCGCGGTCGTGCCAATAACCGTCATCGCCTCTTCTTTTTTGGTGTCGTCGCTACGTGTGGTTTTTTCAGCCGCCATCAGCGAAGGCGAACTGACGGCCCCCAGAAAGAGGAGTGAAAATAGCGCGCGCCCGGTTGTGCCCGTGAACGTCGGGGAGAAGTGTGTCATCTGTCTGTTTTCCCATAAAAAAACTGCCGATAGATGGCAGCCAAAATTAAAAAATCATTGCCCTGAATTGCGAAAGCTACCCGTTCACATCGCCAAAAATGTTCCGGATATGTAATTGAGAATCATTCAATCATGCGGTGATGTAGTAGTAAATGCAGTCGATGACAAATTTATGCAATGCGGGTTATGCCGGCATTCCAGGGCCAAAATGTCATGCGGTGTTCTTTTAATGAATTGAAATTAAATGATTTTATTTCTAATGGTTTAACCATAGAGGTGAGTGAGGGGCTAAAAGCCTGATGAAATAAAGCGGTAATGTAGCGCTATTGACTACTACATGACGGCATAGCATGATCAAAAGAGAATGAGATTTATTTAAGGTGCAGAACGATACCACGTCGTTGCGGCCGGAGAGAAAGAAATATGCCTCAGCGGCAAGAAAACCCGCAGGAACGCGGGATTGTACTGGCGTCCCTGTGCGCCGGCTATGGCGGCCAACGTATTGTCAATGACGTTAGTTTGACGCTGCCCGTCGGAAAAATGACGGTGCTGGCGGGAGCGAACGGTTCCGGTAAATCAACCTTGCTGAATACCATCGCGCGGATGCTGAAACCGCTCGGAGGCGGCGTGCGTCTGGATGGGCGAGATATTCATCAGCAGCCGACGAAGCAGGTGGCGCGCCAGTTGGGCCTTCTGCCGCAATCACCGCTCACGCCGGAAGGGCTGACGGTGTTTGAACTGGTATCGCGCGGGCGCTATCCCTGGCAGGGGCTCATCCGCCAGTGGTCCCCGGAGGATGAATGTGCGGTGGAAGAAGCGCTGCGTCTGACCGGCACGCTTGAGTACGCGCATTTGACGGTGGACAGCCTTTCCGGCGGCCAGCGCCAACGCTGCTGGATAGCCATGGCGCTGGCGCAGCAAACGCCGACTATCCTGCTGGATGAACCCACCACCTGGCTTGATCTCCGCTACCAGGTGGAAATTCTTGAACTGCTACAACAGCTGACCCGCGAACATGGACGAACGGTCATTACCGTGTTGCACGACCTTAATTTCGCCGTGAACTATGCCGACACGCTGGTGTTTATGAAGCAGGGGCAGGTTGCGGGCGTAATTCACGACTCGCAGGACTGCACGCCCGCGCTGATTAAGCAGGTGTTCGATGTTGACGTGCAGATGCTGCATAACCCACAAAGCGGTAAGCCCCTCTTTATGCCCTTTAGCGCCCAACCGGTAACCGTCTGATGTCGATACAAAGCGTACTTACGCGTCGAGGCGATCGTTATCCGTCAGCCGCGTTCGCGGTACTCGGCTGCCTGTTATGTGCTGCGGCGGTGATCCATCTTGGACTGGGCGCGCGGGCAATTGCGCCGCGTGTCGTGATTGATGCGCTACTGCATTATGACCCGCACAATTTTGACCACCGTATCATCGTGAGTCTGCGTCTCACTCGTCTGCTGGCGGCGCTAATGACCGGGGCCGCGCTGGGTGTCGCCGGGCTGCTGCTGCAAACGATAATCCGCAACCCGCTGGGTGAACCGCATATTCTCGGTTTGAACGCCGGAGCGACGCTGGCGGTGGTGGCCTGTTCGGCAGCCGGGATCTCGTTCGGCGAATGGGGCGTCAGCCGCCCTCTGACCGCGGCTGGCGGCGCAGCACTGCTGTTCGGCCTGGTGATGCTGCTGGCTTCCTCCGGTCGCGCAGGGGCGACGGCGATGAAGATTACCCTCTGTGGCGTGGCGCTGTCGGCGTTTGCCTCGGCGGTGACCGCCTCGATTCTGATCCTCGACGAGCAGACGCTACAGGCCATGCGGACCTGGCTGGCGGGCGATTTGTCGGGCGTCAGCATGCATACGCTGCGCGTCGCCAGTTTTCCGGCGCTGCTGGGGTTGGGGCTGGCGGCGTTCCTCGCCCCCCGGCTGAATATTCTGGCGCTCGGCGACCGCGTGGCGAGCAGTCTGGGCGTTGCGGTAACCCGTACGCGCATACTGGGCGTGCTGGCGATTGCGCTGCTGTGCGGGGCATCGGTGTCCATCGCCGGTCCAATCGGCTTTATCGGGCTGGTGGTGCCGCACGCCATTCGCCGCTGGGCCGGGCAGGATATCCGTATCGCGCTGCTGCTGGCGCTACCGACCGGCGCATTATTGCTGCTGCTGGCCGATATTCTGGCCCGCTGGCTGCTGGCGCCGCAGGAGCTGGCGACCGGCGTGATGACCGCGCTGGTTGGCGCGCCGATTTTTATCGTCATTGCCGTGAGGTTTTTTAAATGAGGCATGCGTTACGCAAAGCGGGTTTTCGTCCTCTGACGTGGGGGCCATTTCGTGTGCTGCTGCGTCCCCGACTGGTAAAGATAGCTGCCATGCTGGCGTTGGCGGTGGGGCTGTTGGTTATCTACGGCGTGACGCGCGGATCGCTGCCGATTCCCACCAGCGCTATTGGCGGCGCGCTGTTTTATCCGGACGTGCTGAGCGCTCAGCAGGTGTATATCGTGCGCGATATTCGCTTGCCGCGCCTGCTGATGGCTGTCTTCTGCGGCGGCATGCTTGGGCTGGCCGGGGCCGCGATGCAGTCGATCACTCGCAACGGTCTGGCTGACCCAGGGCTGATTGGCGTGAAAGAGGGCACCAGCGTGGTGGTGCTGACATTGATTCTGGCTTTTCCTTCACTGAGCCTGACATGGCGTCCGCTTGCGGGAATGCTCGGTGGCATGCTGGTCGCACTGCTGGTGATGGTACTGGCGCGCGATCTCTCGCGCCCGCGCTTTATTTTGATTGGCATTGGCGTGTCGTGGGCGCTGTCGGCGGCGATGGGGCTGTTTGTCACCACGGCGGATATTCGTGATGTACAAACGGCGATGACCTGGCTTGCGGGTAGCCTGCATGCGGCGACCTGGTCGCTGCTGGCGGTGGCCGTCGCGTGGGCGCTACCGGCGGTGGTCATCCTCTACTTGAGCGCTCGAGCGGCGGATGTGGCGATGTTGGGCAATCAGGTTGCCAGCAGTCTCGGCGTTCGCCTGGCGCGGCTGACCCTGCTGCGTTTCCTTGCGCCGGTTCTGCTGACGGCAGCGAGCGTCTCGTGCGTGGGGAGCCTTGGATTCGTCGGGTTGATGGCGCCGCATATGGCGCGTTTTCTTCTTTCCGGCGGCCAGGTGTCGCTGCTGACCGGCAGCGCGCTGATTGGCGCGTTGCTGGTGTTATTGACCGATACGATTGGTCGACTGGCGTTTGCCCCGTTACAAATTCCGGCTGGAATCATTATTTCGCTGATTGGCTGCCCCTTTTTTATTTTACTGTTGTGGCGTCGTCGCGACGCGTTATGAGGTTCAGGATGACTTTTCGAGGGCTATTCCCCGCTTTGTGGCTGATAAGCGCGGTGGCTGGTGCGCAAACGCAGGCATTCACCGACGATCTCGGGCGTGTCGTGCAGGTGCCGGCACACCCGAAGCGCATTGTTTCTATGCACGATCTTGATATTACCATTCCGCTGATTGAGCTCGGCGTACCGCCGGTAGCGAGTCATGGGCGCACGCGTCCGGACGGCAGCCACTATCTGCGTTCAAGCGCGCAGTTGACCGGTGTGGATTTCGATAATAGCGACATTAAATTTATTGGTACCGCTGACATTGATCTTGAAGCGGTGGCGGCGGCGAAACCGGATCTGATCATCACCGAGCCAAACCGTAACGTGCCGATTGAACAGCTGGCGAAGATTGCACCGACGGTGAGTATTGACCATCTGCTGGGTAGCGCGCCGCGGATTTACCGCAAGCTGGCGCAGTTGACCGGCACTGAGGCGCGTCTGGCGATACTCGACCGACGCTATCAGGCGCAAATCCAACAGCTGAAACAGACCGTGGATACGCAGAAAATCACCGTTTCGGTGATTCAGGCCAATAACGGCAAGGTAACGGTTCATCATTCTTACCATGCTCTTGGCCGCGTGCTGCGTGATGCGGGCTTCCGTTTCCCTGCGCTGATTGAGCGCATTCCGGACGGTGAGCGTATGGATGTGAGCGCCGAGCAGTTGCCGGATCTTGACGCTGATTTTGTTTTTGCCACCTGGCGCTCTGATACCGGCGGTAAACCGCAGGATGAGCGCAATGAGATGGAAAAAGTGTTGCCGGGCTGGTGTGACTTTATGCGTGCGTGTCGCAGCGGACATTATGTGCTGTTGCCGCGCGAAGAGGTCATTTCTAACTCGTATGCCGCTTTAAGCCTGCTGGTGGCGGAAGTGCAGTCGCATATTGCCGGAAGACCGATTCCGCAGGAGGTCAAATGAGCCCGCCGGTAGCCCGTCACGAAAAGCGACGGGTGGATTTGTTTGGCGAACGTCTGCGCAGCCGTGCCCCCCAACTCTCGCCGCGTTTGCTGGCGGTCGTTCACTGGATTGATGACAATCGCGAAGCGGTGCTTGACCACACGGCGATGGAAATCGCCGCCGCCACGCAAACCTCCGACGCCACGGTGGTCCGCGCCATCCAGGCGCTAGGCTTTGCCGGGCTGCGCGACCTCAAGCAAACCATGCAGCACTGGTTTGGCCCGACCATCAGTTCTGCAGAAAAAATGGTCACCACCGTCGCGGCACTCACCAGCGATGTCAGCTCAAGCATTGACTTCGTGCTGGAAGGGCATCTGCGCGCTTGCGAGATGTTGGCGACGCCGGATAACCGTGCGGCGATTGCTCAGGCGGTAGCGTTACTGAGTGAAGCTCGCCAGGTGGCGCTGTTTGGCATTGGCGCATCGGGTATTTTAAGTGAGTACACCGCACGGTTATTCAACCGTATCGGCCTGCCGTCTTACGTGCTGAATCGCACGGGGTTTAGCCTCGCCGAGCAGTTGATCTCGCTGCAGCGCGGCGATGTGTTGATTATGATGGGCCAGAAGTCACCGCACCGTGAGGGGCTGACCACGCTTCGGGAGGCCGAGCGGTTAGGTATTCCAACGATTTTGCTGACCCAGGCGACCGACTCGCGATTTAGCGAGATGTCGCAAGTGGTGATCCACGTGCCGCGCGGCGAAAATGGCCGGGTACCGCTACATGGTACGGTGATGGTGTGTCTGGAAATGCTGGTTTTGTCGGTGGCATCCACCGCGTCGCAGCGCACGATTCGTTCGATGAAACGTATAAACGATCTTCACAAAGCCATCGGTAAATCCGGCGGGCGGAAAGGGTAATCGCGCAAGCTTTGCTAATGCCACACCTCACGGTCGGAAACTATGATGGGCCGCAGGATTCTCCGGTTGCTTTTTGGTCGGAAAATCATCAGGCTACAAAAAACGACCGAACATATGAGGAGAGAGAAATGAAGGCACAGCCTGCGGTAGCGGTTCTGGGTTTAGGCGCAATGGGGCACGCATTTGCCGCCAACCTGCTCAAAAAAGGATTCACGGTGTACGGCTGGAACCGCACGCCTGGGCGAGGGGAGGATCTCCAACCCAACGGTCTTCAGTTGTGCAACGATGCGGCGCTGGCCGTAGCCGATGCGCCAGTCATTATTGCGATGCTCACCGACGGTGCCGCCACGCAAGCCATTATCCGCACCATTGCGCCGTCGTGCCCGCAGGGCGCGACGTTCTGCCAGATGGGAACCATCGGTATTCAGGAAACCGCCGAGGCGATTGCGCTGCTCCATGCGCTGCGCCCGGATATGCTGTATCTCGATGCGCCGGTTTCTGGCACTAAAGCGCCGGCTGAAAACGCGCAAATCCTGGTGATGGCAAGCGGCGACCAGACGCGCGCCGGTGCCGCACAGCAGGTATTCGACGCCATTTCTCGCGGCACCCAGTGGTACGGCGAGGCGGGCAACAGCCAGAAAATGAAGCTGGTGATTAATGCCTGGCTTATCGCCATGATGCAGGGCGTCGCAGAGAGCATGCAACTGGCAAAACAGTTTGGCTTTACGCCAAACCAGCTGTGGGAAACGCTGGAAGGCGGCCCGCTGGCGGCACCCTATGTGAAGGGCAAGCTGGAGATGATCCGCAAAGAGGATTACACCCCGCAGATGCAGCTTCAACATGCGCTGAAAGACGCACGCCTGGCATTGGCAAATGCCCCGCAGGGCACAATGCCGATGATGAGCGATATCGCCGCACTGTGGGAAAATGCCGCGCAAAACGGGCTGGCTAAACAGGATCTGGCGGCGGTCTACGCGTGGCTGGATAACGCGCGTAAGGCCTGACGACGAAGGGGGCGCAAATGGAATGGCTACGCCAGCGAATTGAGCATCAGGTGCTGGGCCTGACGGGGATGGCGCTCAAGGAAATTGATTTCGAGCACCCGGTCGGCGAACCGGGGCTGTTTGGCCCCCAGTCGGCCATCTGGCCGGTGCACGGTGATTTTACGTCGATGCTGTGCGGCGGCATCAGCGCGCTGTTGCTGCAGATGCTGCACCCGTTGGCGCTGGCAGGTGTTTGGGATCATTCGTCGTTCCGCGAGGATATCTTTGGCCGTCTGCGCCGAACCAGCCAGTTTATTTCCGCCACCACCTTTGCCACGGAACCGGATGCCGAACGGCTGATCGCGAAAGTGAAAGCCATCCACATGCGTATTAGCGGTACCGACGTTGATGGTACGCCATACGCCGCCAGCGATCCGGATTTGTTGACCTGGGTCCACGTAGCGGAATGCAGCTCGTTTATGGCCTCGCACCTGCGCTATCGGCGTACGGTGGTCTCGCCCGCGCGGCAGGCACAATACTTTATTGAATCGGCCAGCATTGCCGAAAAACTGGGGGCGCGTAATGTGCCCAAAACGCCCCAGGCGGTGGCGGATTATCTTGAGCAGATGCGCCCGCAACTGCGCTGCGATGCGCGTACCCGGGAAGTGGCAAGGGTTTTGATGACCACCCGGCTGCCTGGTCGTTTCACGCAGCCTGCGGGGAGGATTTTTATGAAAGCCGGTATCGATTTGCTGCCCGACTGGGCCCAGGAGATGCTGGATTTACGGCTGAACCCGGTGGAACAGCGTGTGGTTCGCGGTAGCGTGCATCTGATTGCGGCCGTCCTGCGTCGCTCGGTACGGAATGGCGCCTATCATTGCGCGATGCGGCGTATGCAGCGTTGATGAAAGTAGAAAAGTGAGCGAAAAAAAGCCGGCACTCAGTGCCGGCATTTTTATCAGATTTTGCAGGCGTCGCCGCAGTCATCATCGGCAATAATCGCCTGCGCTTTTTTGTCTGCATCGTCCAGACGTTCCGCATTGCGCTCTTGCGCTTCTTCCAGGCCGTCGAAGACCAGGTTATCCAGATCAATTTCCATTCGTTATCTACTCACTCTGTTCTACACTTGTCACAGTATATTGCAAAAATGTTGATTGATGTACCCGCTTATGGACGTGACCGCCTATTCAGCACGAACCGTCATCCTTGTCCCGGCCTCATTGCCGAAATGTGACGTAGCGCTGCTGAAATACGCACGCAGTGTTCAAAGAGATATCGATAACAGGCGAATACTGGAAACAGGAAAGCATATAACCTTAAAAACGAGTACCAGATCGGAGGGATATGCAATGCAGAAACAGGAACTACAGGCATTAAACAATTTTGATTTTCTGGCCCGCAGCTTTGCGCATATGTACGCGGTGGGCCACCCCATCGACATCAGCACGATCACCGGCAACATGAACGAGCAGCAGAGAATCTGGTTCTGCGCGCGATATGACCATTACCGAAAGCAGGCTGAAAGGGCCAAAGCGCAAGCGCTGGAAATGTGTTAATCATTAGCGGGCCGAATGGCCCGTTCTTATTCAAACGGGCACTTTCAGTGCCCGTTGTTGTTTCCAGATAACACCGCTATCTGGAACCTTTATCTGATACGCTCCCACGGAATGATGTTATCCAGCAACACCGACAGCAGGATACCGACCAGCAGGCCGTTGCTGAGCAGCGGGCGGAGAGTGAGCGGGACATCCTGCAGATACACGGGTGGCAGACTCATCAGGAATAGCCCAACAAACAGCGGCAGGGCGAGGCGATAGATATTCCGCGAGGTAAACTTGACCTGTTGGCTGAAAACGAGGCTGGAGTAGAGCAGCGGCAGATAGGAAACCAGCATCACCGCGCTGCTAACGCCCAACGGGATGGCGCAGAAGAAGCGGGTGAGTGGGGTGATGAGTGCGACCAACAGGAACAGCATTCCACCGTAGAAGAAGGAGCGTCGCGAGCTATCGCCAGTTTGGGTTAACAATCCGACGGAAGAAACAAAGGGTGAGAAGGGGATCACGGCAAATGGCACGGTCACGAGGGTAATGATGCCGGAGACGATAAAACTGCGGCGATAGTGCGCACCGCTAGCCGTAGCCGATGGGTAAAATACGTCGGTACCGCGAATCGCGCCATAGGTGTTGCTGATGTTAACCAGTCCGGTCATTACGGCGGTCAGAATAATCCCCGGCGACAGCGCGCCATGGCTGCCGAGCGGGAACCACTGCCAGTGCAGTTCACCAAATGCAGTCTCTGCGGCGCCAAAACATATCCGCCACACCGCCCAACCCACCACGGTACCTATCAGCAGCGCATAGCGCGAAATACGCGGCGGCAGGAAAATAATCAGGCCAATCACAAACAGCATCACCGCGACCGAAAGAAGAAACGGGGCGAGTGACAGGCTAACGGTAGTCCTGGCAATACCAAACGGCAGCCCCAACATGCCCTTAAAGAAAATCGCCGTGAGCTGTGCCCCGAGCAGAAGCATAAAGGTGACCATCACCGTTGGGGTAAACAACTTCGCCAGCCGGTTTCCCAGCCCGCTGATACCGATGAGGATGGTGAGCACTGCCGAGATCGCAATACCTACCGCCAGACTGCTGGCGATATCGTTTAGCGGCGTTCCGCGCGATGCTTCAGCCAGCGTAATCGTCAGAATCGTTCCCCACCACAGCCCGGTAGGGCCTTCCATAATAGCGCGGCGATGGCCGCAGAACGTTTGCAGCAGACAGGCAACGGCGGTGGTCAGGAACGCGTACTGCGTCAACATCAGTAGGCTGCTTTGCGGGAGGTGGAAGGCGGAAACCAGCGTAGGGGGAACCACCACGGTATTGCAGAAGATAAAGAAGAACCATTGAAAACCGGACAGCAGGTTTTCGCGTGACAAGAGAGAAATCGGCATAGGGCACATCCGTAAATAAACGCTACTGTATGCTTTTCTGTCACTCCTCGGGAAAAATCAGCACTAACGGCCTGAAAAGCGGAATGAAATGCCGCCCAGGCAGCATGAAATGCATTATTTGTGTGATGAATATATTCATTATTGCCTATACCGCGAACTCCGCCAGTCTGGAAAGCGGGAAATGCAGCGAGGGATCCTGCCTCAGGGTATCCAGCAGATACTCAATCGTTACCCGTACGCGGGGGGCAATCAGCGCTCGATGTGGATACTGAATCACCATTTCATAGCTGCCAGGATCATGCTGGCCAAAAAGTAATACTTTCAACTGACCGGTTTGCAGGTGCGTGATGGCATGATGGACCCCCACCTGCGCAATCCCCAGCCCGAGCCGGGCTGCCTGAAGCTGAGCTTCTGGGGCGGACAGGGTGATAATGGCCGAGTCGGGCTCAAGGATGGTCAGGCTACCGTCTTTGCCACTGAATCCCCATGGAGATACCCGTCCGCCGAGAAATCGACGGGCGATCAGATGGTGCTTTTTGAGATCCTCTGGTGTCTGCGGTATGCCGTACTCTGCCAGATAATCCGGAGAGGCGACCAGCACCATGTTGAGCTGACATACCGGGCGCGAAATCAGCGAGGAGTCGATGATACGCCCGCCGCGGATGGCCAGATCGTAGCCATCGCGGACGATATCGGTCACCCGATCGTCAAAATCCACTTCTACGGATAACCCGGGGTAGAGTTGACGTAGTCCCGGCAACGCGGGCAGGAGCTGTTCGCGGCCAAAAGCGGCGCTAGTGGATATACGCACATGTCCACGGGTTTCCATTTTGCCTGCCACTACCGTATCGACGGCAGTATCCAGTGCGGCGATAGCGATACGCGCTTGCTGGAGAAACGCCGCGCCTTCTTCAGTCAGGCTGAGCTTTCGTGTCGTGCGGTTCATCAGGCGGACACCTAGCGCTTGCTCAAGCCCGGCGATATTTTTGCTTATGGCTGCAGTACTTACCCCCTGAAGACGCGCGGCGGCGGCGAAGCTACCGGCATCGGCAGCATCGATAAAGGATGTCATCGCGCGAACGCGTTGCGAGAGTTCCATTGTCGTCTCCTGAACGGGATTCATGGCTCACCATTATTAACTTTAGGTTGAAGGCGATTCAACCATAAACGCTATTAAGGTTATCAATCATCGGCGGCATACTGCCTGTCATTCAAGATGAACGCGATAAGGTGAAGACGCTATGAAGACATTGGTGATTGTTTCCCATCCCTATTTTTCCCAATCAAGGGTGATCCGCGCCCTGCAACGAACGGCAGAAAACGCAGACAACGTGACGGTTCGTAACCTTGAGACGATATACGGTGATGAAGTGGCGACCATTGATGTTGTCGCTGAACAGGCGGCTTACCGCGAGGCGGAACGGGTGGTTTTTCTCTATCCCACCCACTGGTTTAATCTGACACCGATGCTCAAAGCCTATCTCAATGAAGTCTGGACGTACGGCTGGGCGTTTGGTACGGGCGGTACGGCGTTAAAAAATAAGCAGCTGCAGATAGTGACAACTGCAGGCGCCAGTGAGTTTACTTACTCGCATGATGGTCTGCTGAATAACACCATGGAAGAGGTACTGACGCCGATGAGGGCCAGCGCTCGCTACGTGGGGATGCACTATTGCAAGCCGCTGGCGTTTTATGAGGTGGCGAGCGGTAATCAAGATAAGGTCGCCGATTTTCAGGCCCGTTTCGCGACGCTACTGGCAGAGAAATAATGCAGAGGAGCGAGAAATGATCAAACGTAAGTTGGGGCAAGGACTGGAGGTTTCCGCACTATCGCTGGGGGCAATGGGCTATGGCAAAGCACGCGATCTGCCGGACCGGGGGCAGATGATTGAACTGTTGCGCAGCGCGGTGGCTCGCGGGATGGATTTTTTTGACACCGCTGAGGTGTACGGCCCATGGACCAATGAGGTGATGGTAGGCGAGGCGCTTGCGCCGCTGCGCCACCAGGTCAAAATTGCCACCAAGTTTGGCTGGGATATCGATCAACGAACCGGTGAGCATAGGGGAGGCGTAAACAGTCGGCCAGAACAGATTCGCCGCTCGGTGGAGGGCAGTCTGAAGCGTCTGGGCACAGACTATATCGATCTCTGCTATCAGCATCGTGTCGACCCTGATGTTCCGATGGAGGATGTCGCAGGAACGATAAAAGATATGATAACGGAGGGAAAAGTACGTTGGTTCGGAATGTCCGAGGCCAGCGAAGCTTCTATTCGCCGCGCTCATGCGGTTCAACCTCTGGCGGCGTTACAGAGTGAATACTCTTTGTGGACTCGCGAGCCTGAAGCACAGGTGCTACCCACGCTGCAAGAATTGGGTATTGGTCTGGTGCCTTACAGTCCATTGGGGAAAGGTTTTTTAACCGGAAAAATAGATGCTGAAACGGTATTTGATAGCAATGATATTCGTGCCAAAACGCCTCGCTTTACCGAGGAGGCGCGTGCCAGTAACCAGCGTTTGATTGTGCTGATTCGCGAAATTGCCGAACGTCATCAAGCCACTCCCGCGCAGGTTGCCCTGGCGTGGCTGTTGGCGCAAAAACCGTGGATTGTCCCGCTGTTTGGCACTCGTCGTCTGAGTCGCTTTGAAGAAAACATTGGCGCACTCAATGTGCGGCTGGATGTACAGGATTTACAGCGCATTGCAGGGGCCAATATTACGATTCAGGGCGAACGCTATCCGGCTGAAATCCTGCGGTTCTCTGGCAAATAACGACCTGGATTTATGAAATTGAATCATAGGCCAGTTCTGATTATCCGCGCTAATCATGCGCAAATGAGCTCACTATACTGTTCGCACTTACCTGCTAATGGGGACGCGGCCCCCTCACGGAGAAAAGACAATGCAAAACTCACTGAATAATCAACAACAGGCGATGATCCCAATTGCGGCGTTCACCGCGCGCGGCGACATAGACAAACTGACGCAGGCATTGAATGAGGGGCTGGATGCCGGTTTATCGATAAATGAAATCAAAGAGGTTCTGGTACAGCTATACGCCTACTGTGGCTTCCCGCGTAGCCTGAATGCGCTGGGCTGCTTTATGTCAGTGGTCAAAGCCCGTCAGGCAAGAGGGATCGTGGATCAGGAAGGAAACACCGCGACACCGCTGCCCGAAAACTGGGACAGCCTGGCGGCGGGGACGGAAAATCAGACTCGGCTGGTGGGGCAGAGGGTTAGCGGGCCGTTATTCGATTTTGCCCCCGCTATTGATGTCTACCTGAAGGCGCATCTGTTTGGTGATATCTTCCAGCGCGATGTACTGAGCTGGTCCGCGCGCGAGCTGGCAACCATTTCGGCTCTGGCGGCGATACCCGGGGCGGAGAGTCAGTTGAAAAGCCATTACGCGATTAGCTGCAACAACGGTATCACGCCGGAACAGCTTCACGCCTTTGTCGCCGTGCTAGCGGAAAAATGCGCGCCCGATATTGCGGCTAATGCTCGCGCGGTGCTGGCGCAGTATCTTAATTAGCCGGCATAACGGCGAGCAGTCGGTAAAAAGGCCTATCCACGACTCAGGTCACCTTTTACCGAGTTTTTCGCCTATTCCATATAAAACAAAGGGCTATAATTCGACATGACATTCAATAATGAGGAAATATCATGTCTGAACCAACCCGATTACTGAAAAACATGCTGCTTGCTGGCGCTGTGCTGCTGACGTCCACTGCCTCCTGGGCTGCGGAACACTGGATTGATGTGCGTACTCCGGAGCAGTATCAGGAGACGCACGTGCAGGGCGCGGTGAATATTCCGCTTAAGCAGCTGGCTGAACGCATTGGGGAAGTGACGCAGGATAAGAATGACACGCTGTATCTGTACTGCAACACCGGTAATCAGTCAGGCAAAGCGGAAACGCTGCTGCAAAAAATGGGCTATAAAAATGCAGTTAATGAAGGCGGCCTGAAAGATATCGAGAAAAAACAGCCCCTGGTAAAATAGCGCTTTTCTCCACTCGCGGTAGGCTAGCGGCTTTCCCGTTGATAAAAGATAGATTGGCGTAATCGAGACGACGTTGCTAGCCTCAATAGTTCAGGTATCCGGGTGGTTCCCCAGTGCAACCACCCGATTTTGTTATTGACGCACGAAGGATCTCACATGAGCGAAGTTAAGATTGTTGCTACCCTGACGCCCCGCCAGGAACATATCGATACCATCAGAAAAGCTGCGCAGGCGATGGTGCCTCTCACGCATCAGGAAGCGGGGTGCTTACAGTACGATCTGCATGAAAGCCGGGCGATTCCCGATGTCCGCGAACTGGCAAATGAAGGTGGTGTGTCGTTTATTTTTATTGAGCGTTGGAAGTCGGAAGCCGATCTGAAAAAGCACGTAGCGATGCCCTATCATGATGATTTTCTGGCAATTCTGGATGGGAAACTGGAAAGCATCAACGTACAGCGATTAACAAAACTGTAAGATTGATTCGCAGAAGAGAGAGAAGAAAAGCGCCATATCGAGGAGATATGGTGCGTTCGATTGGACTCGAACCAACGACCCCCACCATGTCAAGGTGGTGCTCTAACCAACTGAGCTACGAACGCATTGTTGC
>NZ_CBDKZX010000021.1:0-52466 GCF_965301105.1 Kluyvera sp. | reverse complement strand
TCCGACGTTCTTAGGGGGTATCTTTGACTATGATGCTAAGAAAGAGCGTCTGGAAGAAGTAAACGCCGAGCTGGAACAGCCGGATGTCTGGAACGAACCCGAACGCGCGCAGGCGCTGGGCAAAGAGCGTTCTTCCCTTGAAGCGATCGTCGATACCCTCGACCAAATGGCCCAGGGCCTGGAAGACGTTTCCGGCCTGCTGGAACTGGCTGTAGAAGCCGACGACGAAGACACCTTCAACGAAGCCGTTGCCGAGCTGGACACGCTGGAAGAGAAGCTGGCGCAGCTCGAGTTCCGTCGTATGTTCTCTGGCGAATATGACAACGCCGATTGCTACCTTGATATCCAGGCCGGTTCCGGCGGTACTGAAGCGCAGGACTGGGCAAGCATGCTCGAGCGTATGTATCTGCGTTGGGCAGAAGCGCGCGGCTTTAAAACTGAAATTATCGAAGAGTCCGAAGGGGAAGTGGCCGGGATTAAATCCGTGACCATCAAAATCTCCGGCGATTACGCCTACGGCTGGCTGCGTACCGAAACCGGCGTTCACCGCCTGGTGCGTAAGAGCCCGTTCGACTCCGGTGGCCGTCGCCACACCTCCTTTAGCTCCGCGTTCGTGTACCCGGAAGTGGATGACGATATCGATATCGACATCAACCCGGCAGATCTGCGTATCGACGTTTACCGTGCCTCCGGCGCGGGCGGCCAGCACGTTAACCGTACGGAATCTGCGGTGCGTATCACCCACATCCCGACCGGGATTGTGACGCAGTGCCAGAACGACCGTTCCCAGCACAAGAACAAAGACCAGGCCATGAAGCAGATGAAAGCGAAGCTTTATGAACTGGAAATGCAGAAAAAGAACGCGGAAAAACAGGCGATGGAAGACAACAAGTCTGATATCGGCTGGGGTAGTCAGATTCGTTCGTATGTCCTGGACGATTCCCGTATTAAAGACCTGCGCACTGGGGTGGAAACCCGCAATACGCAGGCGGTACTGGACGGAAGTCTGGATCAATTTATCGAAGCAAGTTTGAAAGCAGGGCTATGAGGAACCAAAATGTCTGAACAAAACGCACAAGGCGCTGACGAGGTAGTCGATCTTAACAATGAAATGAAGGCACGCCGCGAGAAGCTGGCTGCACTGCGTGAGCAGGGCATCCCGTTCCCGAACGATTTCCGTCGCGACAGCACCTCAGACCTTCTGCATGCGAAATTTGATGATAAGGAAGGCGAAGAACTCGAAGCGCTGAATATCGAGGTCTCCGTTGCGGGCCGTATGATGACCCGCCGTATTATGGGTAAAGCGTCCTTCGTTACGCTGCAGGACGTTGGCGGCCGTATTCAGCTGTACGTCGCGCGTGACGATCTGCCGGAAGGCATCTACAACGAGCAGTTCAAGAAATGGGACCTCGGCGATATTCTGGGCGCGAAAGGTAAGCTGTTCAAAACCAAAACCGGTGAGCTGTCTATCCACTGCACCGAACTGCGTCTGCTGACCAAAGCACTGCGTCCGCTGCCGGACAAATTCCACGGCCTGCAGGATCAGGAAGCGCGCTACCGTCAGCGTTACCTGGATCTCATCTCTAACGATGAATCCCGCAAGACTTTCAAAGTGCGTTCTCAGATTCTGGCGGGTATCCGTCAGTTCATGGTGGGCCGCGGCTTTATGGAAGTGGAAACACCGATGATGCAGGTGATCCCTGGCGGCGCGTCCGCTCGTCCGTTCATCACCCATCACAACGCGCTGGATCTGGACATGTACCTGCGTATCGCGCCGGAACTGTACCTGAAACGTCTGGTGGTTGGCGGCTTCGAGCGTGTGTTCGAAATCAACCGTAACTTCCGTAACGAAGGTATCTCCGTTCGCCACAACCCTGAGTTCACCATGATGGAACTCTACATGGCGTACGCAGACTACAAAGATCTGATCGAGCTGACCGAATCCCTGTTCCGTACCCTGGCGCAGGATATTCTGGGCCACACCGCGGTGCCTTACGGCGACCAGACTTTCGACTTCGGCAAGCCGTTCGAAAAACTGACCATGCGTGAAGCTATCAAGAAATACCGTCCGGAAACTGACATGGCGGATCTGGATAACTTCGACTCCGCGAAGGCCATTGCTGAAAGCATCGGTATTCACGTTGAGAAGAGCTGGGGTCTGGGCCGTATCGTGACCGAGATCTTCGAAGAAGTGGCCGAAGCGCACCTGATTCAGCCGACCTTCATCACCGAATACCCGGCGGAAGTTTCTCCGCTGGCGCGCCGTAACGACGTGAACCCGGAAATCACTGACCGCTTTGAATTCTTCATCGGCGGCCGCGAAATCGGTAACGGTTTCAGCGAGCTGAACGACGCAGAAGATCAGGCGCAGCGCTTCCAGGATCAGGTTAACGCCAAAGATGCGGGTGATGACGAAGCAATGTTCTATGACGAAGACTACGTTACCGCGCTGGAACACGGTCTGCCGCCGACTGCGGGTCTGGGTATTGGTATCGACCGTATGGTCATGCTGTTCACCAACAGCCACACCATCCGCGACGTGATTCTGTTCCCGGCGATGCGTCCGGTGAAATAATCGCGAAAGCGAAAGGTAAAAAACCCGGCCATGGCCGGGTTTTTTTATGTCTGCGATTGGGGCTAGATGTGGGCGAAATCGATCAACGCCTGACGCGCCTTCGCGTCTGCCGCCTCCATCACCATCCACGGGCTAAACGCCCACGGCGTCAGCGCTAGCGCATACAGCGCGTCGTCGAGTTCGCACCACTGGTACTCAATGACCTCGTCGGCATTCGGCTGTACGGCGCTGGTGATGCGAGCCGCATACACCGGACATACTTCGTTTTCGACGATACCGTTAGGCGCTACGGCGCGATAGCGGAAGTCGGGCGCGACCGGGGTAATGTGGCTGATTTCGACACCCAGCTCAAAGCGACAGCGGCGGGCAATCGCCTGTTCGAAGGTCTCGCCCTGCTGTGGATGCCCGCAGACTGAGTTAGTCCATACGCCGGGCCAGGCCACTTTACTGAGAGAGCGGCGGGTGACCAGAAACTGGCCGCGATCGTTAAATAACCAACAAGAGAAGGCGAGATGCAGCGGGGTAGAGAGAGTGTGCGCGGCATACTTATCCAGTAATCCGCACGGTTGATCGTGCTCATCGAGCAAAATGACGTGTTCCCCTGCCATGGCAACTCCTGAAAATGAAAGATGACCCGGCATAAACCCACCGGGCCATATACTCAGGCAACCAGCGTAGCCCATAAGTGGGAAAAAGGCATTACCAAAACAAGCCCTGCCTCCTTTTAGCCACCGGGATGGCTCATGTTCTCTGTGCGCCGCATTCTCATGCCAATCCACAGCCCTGATGGTTTAGCATCTCGTGCTACCCTGCTATCATAGATTCTTCGAACGCTTTTGACCTGAGGATTCGTTTTGCGAGCAGGAAGCCAAATCTCTTCCCTACGACGACTGTTAATGTGCCTGACGATTGGTCTGGCGCTGTCTGGCTGTGCGGGTAACTCATCAGAAGGCAGCTATAGCGGTTCGGTTTACACCGTGAAGCGTGGTGATACGTTGTCGCGAATTTCGCGTATGACGGGCACCAGCGTGCGAGATTTGGCGCGGATGAACGGGATTTCTCCGCCGTATACCATCGAAGTTGGACAAAAGCTGAAGGTGAGCGGCGCGTCCTCATCCAGTACGAAAAAATCGACTGCCAGCAAAACGGCAAAAGTGGTGCCGTCTTCTGCGGTGCCGCAGTCATCATGGCCGCCGGTAGGGCAACGCTGCTGGCGCTGGCCCGCCAGCGGTAAAGTGGTGATGAAGTATTCAACCTCAGAGGGTGGCAACAAAGGGATCGATATCGCGGGCAGCCGTGGACAGCCGGTGTACGCAGCCGGGGCAGGTAAGGTGGTTTACGTCGGCAACCAGCTGCGCGGTTACGGTAATCTGGTGATGATTAAACATAACGAAGATTACATTACCGCTTATGCTCACAACGATAAACTGCTGGTCAACAACGGGCAGAGCGTGAAGATTGGCCAGCAGATAGCCACCATGGGCAGTTCGGATGCGGATTCGGTGCGGCTGCATTTCCAGATTCGTTACCGGGCAACGGCAATCGATCCACTGCGCTATTTACCGCCGCAGGGCAGTAAGCCGAAGTGCTAACCGGTTATTTTATCGTCACTTAGCACCCAGAGTGCTTGCCAGGCGAGGAGTAAGGTTTATAATGCTCCTCGCACACCTTTGCGGGCGTAGTTCAATGGTAGAACGAGAGCTTCCCAAGCTCTATACGAGGGTTCGATTCCCTTCGCCCGCTCCAATTTCAAATCTCCCGAACTCCACTCACGTGAACTACCTACTGATTTTAATCGGTTTTTCGTCAACTCAATTAAACCTGACTTACCCCAAATCATCACTGTTGTGGTCAACTAAAACTGGCCACGGCTTTAGAGTTTTTCCAGTATCGGTTTTCCGATTTGTTTGGGGGTAATCCCAACAGTATGAGTTTAGATTGTTGCAAATCTCACTTAGGATCTGACGGAGGCAATTTACGCGATTTTCGCTCGTCAAGTTTTGCGAAGATCCATATTCTTGCACCAGAAGCCAATCCAATAATCAAACTCACAACAGATAAATAACTTAATGATTTCTTGGAAAAATCAACATGCCCGGATGTCAAAAATTCAATAACCACATTATTTACTAAGAAAATAAAAACAAAAAAACAAAGTCCATAGTAAATGGTACTCAGAAGAAAAACAGATAACTTGGTTTTATTTTTCACTTTCACTAACCTTATCTTTAATCTTGTTACTTATAACTTCCCCACCGATACCGCCGATCAGGTCATTAACCTCCCCAGGGAAAGGAGCAAACTCACCAAATTTTCCACCAAACCATGCACCAAAAGCTGCACCACCGATAGAACCAGTATTTGGACCATCGGTAAAAAATGCACTCCCCATAGAAATTCCGACGTTTTGTCCGATAGTTCTTCCTGCCGCAAGCATACCTGCAATGCCTGAGCTAGCACTACTTTTCCAGTCCCAGCTTTTGTTTTCATTACCCGGCTGGCTCAGGTCAAACCACTGGTAGCTTCCGTTGGCCATTTCTGCAACTACTCCACCACTAATCACCTTACCAACTGATGCAGCAGGTCCTAAATACCAAGCCCCTGCAATCATTACACCATCCTGATATCCATCCACAATCACTTTCGTGATATTGGTGCTGTCCGGCATATCACCTTTCGTTATCTTATCCAGCCCAGCCTGTGTTTGTTCCGGTGTCAGATTATTGTCCACTGCGTACTTGTTCCATGATGTAGCCGCCGCAGCATTGCTTTCAAAACCATCACCGAAGCTGAGCGCATTATTCTCAACCGCATTCTTCCCGGCGCTCGCCCCCGTTGCCGCCGCCGATGTACTGTCTCCGGCAATCCCCCCGCAATTCCCGCCGATACACTCGCCAGTGAGCTGATGGTCTGCTTTTGCGACTCCGTCAGGTCTGACATTTTCACGCCAGGGTAATAAATATCCGCAATAGCGCGTGCAATCAGCTCGCCTGTTGCAGCGCCAGCAGCGCCTGATGCCGCGCTGTTACCCTGCAAAGCAGCCACCACACCACCCAGAACGGCGTGCGCCACGGCGTTAACTGCAGTATTACTCTCCGTTGTTTCCTTCACCAGACGCGCCAGTTCCGGGGCTGGTGCGCCAGCCAGAGCTCCGGTCAGGCCCAAGCTGAGGGAGTTATTCTCAACAACAACTCGATCCGACACGATTATAGAGAACGAACAGGCATTTTCCCTGTACAGTCAGCAGGTTAAAACCCACTCTCGCAGGCGCACTTTAGTGCTGTCAATATTTTCCCCGACGCACCTTTTTTGCCTGAACACGTTCACACCATTACCTTGCGAGAACAAGCTACTTTTCCTCACGTACCTATTTTATTGATTTTGAATATATCTTTTCTTAATTCATTATCAATATCTGAAGTGTTTATTTTATTTATAATCATCTTAGCCTGTTCAAAACAGTCCATATGACCTTTTAGATCCTCTACTTTTACTGTTGCCAGAGCTGCAATGAGTTCACCATCGTAATATTCTCCCGCCAATGGGTCTTTCTCCAATACTTGTAATACTCTTGGCATTAGCTGATCGATAAAGAGATCCTGACGAATAGCACGACAAAGATCTTCTACGGACAGCTCTTCTATTGGTATATCAATGACACGTTCAAACCATTGTTCAAGCGATGATTTCTGAACGGAATCAGGTTTTAAATTTATTTTTCCTATCAACTTACGGAAAGTAATCATATCCCATGTCCTTTCAAGGCTGATTCAATTTTATTGATAGCATCTGTTGCGCGACCATATGCCGCTTGAGCTTCAGGATTATTAACATTTTTCAATGTTTCTGCATGATTCCTTAAACCCCTGAGGGTATTTTGCATTTCCTGCATGTGATCCCAATATCCACCGCTTTCCTTAGGTACAGGGTTACCATCCATATCCTTAAGAGTTCCTGTGATATCATGATCTTTTAAAGTATTTTTTATAGTGTTATCGATCTTCTTGATAGCACTTTCTTGCTTTTGATTGAGTTTATCAACAGGCTTACTTTCTTGTTTTTCATGATCATCTTCTGGTGGAGTCGGAGAGCCTGACCCAGCTCCACCATATTCAGCCTTCTCGTTATCCGTCATGTTGCCGGCAACGTTGGGTTTCGATTCCTGATTTGAATCATCCGAAGAACATGCACGCCCAAAGCTACACTGAGTGGCTTTATCAACTGCATCAAACAGATCATCCACAGCTGACGCTATTTTGTCATTGGCGTTTTTGGTGACCTGATCCCCCGGGCTTACCGGAACCCCGGGAACAGGCACTGGAACCGGAGGTGCAACACCCAGCGCATTATTCTCAACCGCATTCTTCCCGGCACTCGCCCCCGTTGCCGCCGAAGATGTACTGTCTTCCAGTAGCCCGCCGGCAATGCCCGCCGGCAATTCCCGACGACACACTCGCCAGTGAGCTGATGGTCTGCTTTTGCGACTCCGTCAGGTTTGACATTTTCACGCTAGGGTAATAAATATCCGCAATAGCGCGGGCAACCAGCTCGCCCGTTGCCGCACCAGCAGCGCCTGATGTCGCGCTGTTACCCTGCAAAGCAGCCACCACACCACCCAAAACAGCGTGCGCCACGGCGTTAACTGCAGTATTACTCTCCGTTGTTTCCTTCACCAGACGCGCCAGTTCCGGGGCTGATGCGCCAGCCAGAGCTCCGGTCAGGTCCAAGCTGAGGGAGTTATTCTCAACAACAACTTTGTCCGTTGCGAAGTCCGGCGACGAAGAGGGATTTTTCCTCTAATTTCAGTTTGTTAAAACCGTTTTTCCCTGCTGTACTTCCGGCGCGGCAACTTTTTTCGCTGTTAAGCGTTTTTGGCCCCGCAGACGCTAGAGTCGTCAACGGCTCTGTATTTTCGCACTGCGTTAAAAATGCAACTTCATACTCACGGTAACTTATTAAAATAAAAGGAGAATCATGCAAGATGAAATCTTGCAACGGGTGTGGGGATTTTAAGGTAAGAAGCAGGCCATTGTGAAATAGCCTACCGGGAAGGATTCAGTAATTAGTGAGTAAATTTGCGAAGCGAAAATCCCGCCAACGCTGGGCGGGATTTATTTTAATCATACCGATAATCTAAGTTAACTTTCATTTCTTCAAGGTCAACTATAACAAGGCAACCATGCCATGCGGGACGTCCATTAGTGAGTCCATGCTCTAAATAATAATATTTTAGTTCTACTATCTTCTCAAGAAGCAGACTATCTGTTGCTGGAGTTTCGGGTAAAAAACACTTTTTTTGTCCATCTTTATTAATATAATCGTATAAAAATTTAGCGTGATCGTTTTCGTATGACAGTTCTGCATCCAAGAAAATTTTTCGAGCATCTTCAGGTGCTGATTCATACAATATTCGACCTATGTCTGAATATAACTCATCATCACGAGCAAACATTACTTGCCTCCTGGAGCATTATTAAAAATCTCTCTAATTGGACGTTCATCATTTATCTGGTAAGTGACAGTAAAACTGTCGTGTCTTTTGCTAATACTACTATAAGAAGGTTCTATCTTCACATTAACCTGTTTACCGTCTTTCAAAGCACTGGCCCATGTATTTTCCATCTGTTTCCATGCACCTTTATTCAGGTTGCCATCCATAGGAACAAGATTGAGCTTTTCGCCCGGGTCATTAAAGATACTGGCAATTAAATGACCACCCTCATCACCTTCGATTCCACATTTACCTGCCTTACATTGTTGATAGATATTTCGATCACTTTTAGACCAAGATAACGTACTCTCAACACTAGCTATCCGTCCTTGAGAGTCAGTCTTAAATATTTTATTGTCATCAACTTTGTAAATTGTATTTGGTTTTGGATTATTAAGCTCTTTACTCCAGCTTCCTTTACTGCCTGAAATAGCAGCAATTTCATCGCTGGCTTTATTGAGCAGCTTCGATGCTTCCGCTACATCACCTTTTTTCAGGGCTGCTTCAACCCCGTTGAGTAATGTCTTAGCCCCTTTCGCAGGCGGGAAAACCCCGATTATTGCAATCAGATAATCATACGCTGACTGCGCTTCAGCAAAACTCTTGATGTCACTGTAGACAGGGACAAAATCGCTGCCAAATTCCATTGCCCCGGCAAGAAGTTCATCCCGGTGCGCATCCATCTTCGCACCACACGCCTCACTGCTGAGTCCCGAGCAGTTCTTCGCTTTAAACTCTTCAACCGCTTCTTTCAGTTGTTGCTGAGCGTCACGGTATCTGTCTTCCAGCTTTTTACCCGTTGCCAGATAATCAGCGGCCTCACTGAGCGAGTTATTCTCAACAACAACTCTTTCCGGTACAGGTTGCTGCGATGAACCCGGTTTTACCCTGTTCTTTCCGTGAGTTACAACCGATTTCCCCTGCTATACTTCCGGAGTGGCAACTTTTTGCGCTGTTAAGCGTTTTTCGCCCTAGCACGCTACCGCCCCGGCGAAGATCACCAGAACAGTGACCTGACGCCCTGAGCAGATGTGGCATACCCCGCCACAATGTACCGATGGTGTGCGATCTGCTCTGGCGTCCGGTCCCTTGCAGTAAATCCAGTTCCCTGCCACCGGGACTGACTCAGCACACCACGACCAGACACTGTTGACCGCTAGTCCCTGCACACTGGAAAAACGTCAGCACAATCGGCACCTGTGAGCATCAATGTGAGATTGCCGGAAGCACAACACACAACATTATGGCGGCACTCCTAAAACACATTTTGTATGGAAGTGAAAAGGGCAAAGCAATTCAGCCGACATTTCAAATTAATCTTTGCAACGACTGAGGGCTAACCGCAGACCTGCACCAATCTCTGCTAGGGAACTGTCGGCCGGAAGAATGACATCTTCAATACCATCACCTTTAGTTCTACCCCAACCTTCTAATTTTTCATGACGTGTTGGTGATATGGTAATGACACCATTAACACAATGAATAATGCAATGTTTCATATCCTTGAATAAAGCGCGTTTGGTTTTATAACCGTATTTATCCATCAGCATGGCTATCCAGGCCGCATACTTCTCCTTACCTTTCTCAATGTCAAAAAAATCAACACGATCCTCTAACTTATTCAGTGTCCGGCTATTGGCTAAAGCCTGTAATATAGTTTCACCAGCACATTCGTCGTCAGCTTCAGGTAGTAGTAAATGGGGAGGGAATAGTGGATCTGCACTAGTTCTTCCGAGTCCTGATTGAGTTTCAATTAGTAAAAACTCATTGGTACAATAACAAGTTGCCCAATAATCTTGTTCTTTATTAAATTTCATTATTTCACCTGAGTCACTTTAACGGTTACACCCTGACTTTTACCGTACTCAATAGTCCTATTTATCTCTGTCCATTGTGTTTTAGTAGTATTAGCCGGAACTGCAAGTTGTATTTCTCTATTAGAGATAATTGAAGAATCAAGGGAAGTTTTCGAAAGAGTATATATATCAAATTTTGCTGCCGCGTCAATATTTCCTTTTATCGAACTGTAGATCTGATTTGGGTTAGATAGTTTTGCCATTGTCTGAGTGTCCAATGATTTAGCGCTGACTGCTGTTTTTGTCGCACCGTCATAGTAATCAAAGGTTTTGAAATTCTGAGGCAAACGTGCATCAGCAGGTAATGATGTCCCGACATAATTCTCCCATGGCATGCTCTGCTTCATATTCTCCTGGCCCCACTTCAGACCAATATCCGCGGCGCTGACCGTCGCTGTCGCCGTATTACGCCCCATAAAGGAGACGGCAGCAGTCGCAAGCTCTTTCGTTAAGAGCCCCAGCGAACCCAGCGCCGCCTGATTTTCCGGGTCTGAAGCAAATGCCGCAAACTGCATCCAGCCTGGCGTACCGGCATCGATTTTACTCAGATCCTGACTGTTCCACTGCTGAACATATGCCCGGGCCTGTTCATCGCTCATTCCCTCGGCACCCGGAATATTATTCATCCAGGCTGGACGACTCGCCATATCGAGACCACCTTCGGCCAGTTCCTTATCCCATGCAAGCGCGGAAGCCGGGTTATCTTTCAGGGTCTCATCCAGTTGCTGGCTTTGGTTATCGCTGATTTTCTTCCATTTATCGATGACAGCCTGGCAGTCGCTACCAGATTTACGGCAGTCCGACAGCTCTTTATCAAAGGTCAGCGACTGATTGGTACTCAGGTAGTTATTCTCAACAACAAAAAACTACTTACGGAAGTGTCTTCGTACTTGCAGGTAGAATAATAACCAAATCCCAGCACCGATCCAAATCCCAACTGCAGCACCAATACATCCATATTTTATGTATGCAGCTAGAGCGACAGGGTTTCGTGTGATAAGCCAGATATTAACAACCATTCCAATAGAGCAAGTAGCAGCAAAAATAAATATTAGCTTAATAAAATCTAATAGGGGGTGTTTCATTTACCACCTCCATCAACTTCTTGCTGAACTCCGCTACTTGCACCTTCCGACATTAACGAACCAACTGATCCGCCAGCAATTCCTGGAACGGAATTCATTTCGCCACCTTTAAGCAAATACCCCGGACCAAAAGATGATTCAGAGTATTTTAAGGCATTTTTGCTGGCATCCATTCCTAGCTGATTTTTTATATACTGTGATTCAAACTTATTAGTAATTGAAGCACCAATATTATAGCCAAAACCTGTACCGGCCATACTGCCCACTACTGATGCGGTACTGTCCTGGCCTTCAATCTGACTGCTCATGTAAGCACTACCGGCCCCCAATAATTGGTTAGCGTAATATCCTTTCCCGGCTGTCCCTATCCCGGTTAAGCCTGACATCATGAAACTGAGGTAATCGAACTTCTCACCGGTATTGCCGGTTGCAACCTGGACAGCCCCATTTGCTCCGTAACTCAGCCCGGCACTAACAAATTTTTCCGTCAGCGTGGCTGATGACGTTAACAACGAACCCGCTCCGGCAACCGTACCCCAATAATTTTCTGGCTCACCGAAGAAAGCCAGAGCTCTATCACCCTGTGACGTATTGCTATTCAGATAGTTTAAGTCGTAGCGGTTACCTTCAATGACGTAGTCCTTCACATCCGGGTTTTCCAGCGAACCATACAGCCAGCCAGGCCGACCTGCCGCGCTGAGTCCGCCCTCAATATTCCATTTATCTTCCCCGGACAGCGCCGTCAGAGGGTCGGCAGCCACATCAATATGCAATTTCAGCCGGTTATCAGCACTAATTACAGCATACATGTTCTGAATATCTCCGCATTCACGACCGGCTTTACGACAGGCAGTCATTTCTCTATCAAATCAACTCTCTCTGACGTGCATTGTGGTGATGGATACGATTTTCCCCTGTTCTTTCCGTCAGTTACAACCGATTTTACCTGCTGTACTTCCGGCCCGCGAACTTTTTGCCCCGATGCACTTTTTCACTAAAAATGTTACCGCGTAGCAGTAACATAAAGTTTGCTGCGCCGCTATAATTACAACGAAATGCATGAGAACCCTCTCCTGCCTTAGTTACCATCGATCCAGACATCTTTCACCCAAGCAGCCAAATTAGGCCATTGCTCTTCACTACTGCCATCACCACTCCAATATCGGACGCACCCTTGTTGGTCTAGACAGTAATAACTGCCATTATCTTCACATATTGGCAACCACGATTCAGGCACTCCGACGCTTGCTGCATCATTTATAGCAACAGATAACTCACCGTAAAATTTTTTATCTCTTGTAACAGACAATAACTCGATTGGTCCATAGTATATATTGCCAACTTCTTGGAGAAGCTTCTTATAATCTGCTGAAAAAGAGAATCCAATACCCTTTTCATATTCAGCAATAAGAGCATCATCTGGTAAGGGGACATTATTCCTCTTACCACCAGATACTGCCTTTAACTCTTCAATCACATCACTCAAACTTTTAGTCATACTTTCACCTATCTGAAATCGTTAGCTCGTTGTTTCCAATAATCAGAACGCCATTTGTTAAACTCTGAACGGTTTATACCAGAAGGAATGCTGTTATCGTTAATGTGAATAGTACTATGGTTATCTTTGTGAAAGCTTTGAGTTACTTCCGCAATTGGCCCATCTTGACTTTGCAACATATGATGCAGATTTACTGGTTTCCCATCTGCACCAATCGGCGCACGTCCTCCCTGCATCAGCTCAAGGTTTGTTTTACCTGACTTAGGATCAATATAACTAGGATCAAACAAGTCATTTCTTTGATAAACTTTATTGCCATTGACTTCAACGGGATCTGCACTCCAGTACTTCCTCTCCTGACCAAAGTATTTCGCAGAACTGATATCATCGCCAGCTCTCGCAATCAGTTTTGACGCAGCCTCAAGATTGCCCGCTTTGAGTGCCTTATCAGCACCTTTAAGTAAAGCTCCGGCTTCATCGCCCAGCGGTCCCATAAGCCCGATAACCGCGGCAAGATACCCCAGCGCACTGTCCGCTTCCGCAAAACTCTTGAAATCTCCATAAACAGGGATAAAGTCACTACCAGCATCTGCGAACGCAGCAAGCAGTTCATCACGGTGCGCATCCATCTTCGCGCCACAGGCCTCAGAACTGAGTCCTGCACAGTTCTTCGCCTTAAACTCATCAACGGCTTCTTTCAGTTGGTTCTGAGCATCACGATATCTATCTTCCGGTTTTTTACCTGTGGCAAGGTAATCTGCGGCTTCGCTCAGAGAGTTATTCTCAACCGCATTCTTCCCGGCACTCGCCCCCGTTGCCGCCGCCGATGTACTGTCTCCGGCAATCCCCCCGCAATTCCCGCCGATACACTCGCCAGTGAGCTGATGGTCTGCTTTTGCGACTCCGTCAGGTCTGACATTTTCACGCCAGGGTAATAAATATCCGCAATAGCGCGTGCAACCAGCTCGCCTGTTGCAGCGCCCACAGCGCCTGATGCCGCGCTGTTATCCTGCAAAGCAGCAACTACACCCTCCAGAACGTCGTGTGCCACGGCGTTGACTGCAGGATTACTCTCCGTCGTTTCCTTCACCAGACGCGCCAGTTCCGGGGCGGATGCGCCAGCCAGAGCTCCGGTCAGGTCCAAGCTGAGCGAGTTATTCTCAACAACAACTCTTTCCGACGAGGATTCAGCAGCCTATGCAGAGTTTTTCCAACACACTCAGCAGTTAGAAGTACTTTCCCCACTGTATTTTGATGGAAAGGCACCAGTGCACCGATACGTGGTTTTGCTCCCCGTTTTCCATTTTCCCGGTGCTATTAAAGAGCATGCCTCCGCATAACCACTTGTTATCCCATCAGCCCTGGCTTGCGCCTGAACGGCAACTGGCAGGAAGAGGCGGGATTCAGCACCGACACGCCGATTATTGTCAGCGTGGAACAGGGACGGCTGGTGATCGAGCCGGTTGAGGGCTGACGGCTAAAAATAAGATCCCGGCGCAATGGCCGGGATCATTTTACTATTCTATCTTTTTAGCTTTGGAAGGATGTACTCTTTTAATGAGCTCAAGATATTATCAATTTCAACATTGGGAATAACAACACTTTCAGCCAAGACATCATCAATTTCTTCCCATTCATTTTTACCAGTCGCTAAATTTTCAACAAGCTGCTCTGTTTTTGCACCTAGAATTTTTATATCAATGCCATTGGATACTGCAAATAGCTGCATACCAGATGCATTAACATTTGGTATGTTAATGCAGAAATCAAATTTTTGATCTGGATATTCATCTTCACTTGATGATTCTGGATATGCCAAAGACATCAATGAGGAAAATGCCACATCCGCTTTTAGATTGAAGATGTCTTCATTGACCGGAAATGATACCAACGGGCTAGACTCATCAATAATCTCAAAAACATCAACCGATAACGTAGACGTCCTGATGTCATCTGGGAACATTTTTCCTTTTATAAAAATATATACAAAGCCGTTTAAAAATGACTCACTCCATTCAGGTACAGGATCAACCCAAATGGCAAAACGATATGGATCTCCAAAAATCATAATTACCTCCATTTCCCAGGCAAGCCAAACTCTTTACGTACACTATTAGGTATATCACTCTTTCTGATAGGGACGCTAGCATCGCCAGTACTTCCTGACCAATGCCATGTACCATCATTAGTATTAGTGAATTGGTGAATATTTCCCTCGCTGTCAATAGCGTACCTTTTCTTACCAGAAACTATCGAACTTTCTAATAAGTTCATAGAGTTACTTGGCTCAGTGCCTGCATTACGGTTATATCCTGCCTGTCCTGGCGTATGTTTTGGATTCGATTGATAACTATGCCCATTTTGGGTTTTCGTAGCCGTTGGCACAGGTAATGCACTACCTTTCCCAGCCTTACTAATTCCAGCAGCAGCACCCGCGGCATTAGCTATTGCCGCATGACCAAAAATATTCGCCAACTCAGTCGTGGTTTCTTCTGAACCACCAAATATTTGCGCACGATAAATCAGCGTATTAATCGAACCATCAAAGTTTGATTGTGCTCCACGCAGATTAACCCATTCCTGTTTCTCTGCCGGAGTCAGCGAGTCCATGCCTTCATTTCGGGCTTTGGCTGCCAGTTCATCACTTCTGGCGCTGCTTTCAGCCTGCCATTGCTTCATTTCCTTCGCAACAGCCACACACTCCTCAGCCGTTGAACAGGTATTTATCCGCTCCTGAACATTGTCATATTCTTTGGCATAGTTTTCGCGAATGCCAGCTTTGCAGCCGTTGTCAGCACCACAGGCCGCAAGTTCTTCGCTACGACTTTTTTGTTGTTGCTGGCTCAGGTGATTATTCTCAACCGCAACCGAGGGAGTTGGAATTTCTTATATTACGGACCACCCCACGTTAATTGAGACTTCAAATCGCCAGGAACTATATTAAATAACTCTTTTATATAAATAAGATGTTGGTTATAATTTGGTGATATATTCTCATTGCATTTTTTAACATAATATTTTGCTTGGTTATTTAAAAACCATATATCGTGCTCTGTAAAGTTCTTATCCAAGATAGTAACAGTCAAATTATGAACAAGTTCAGCTTCGAGATAGCAAGATAAATTCAAGTTTTTTTCTTTATTTTCCGGTCTCTGTAGGTTTCTTATATAAGGCAGTGCAAGCCCTAACATTTTCACGTATATTTCATTTTTATACATGTAACCATCCTTATGATTATTTATCACTTTCTTGTCGGCATAGAAGAGGCTCCAGCCGGAGCATTTTTAGTCTGAGTCCATGAGCCATTTTGTATAAGCTTTTCTATGTACGAAGCATCTCCTGTTTTCTTATATATTTCCTGAGCTGCAACCATCCGGTGATTACCTTCAGATATATAATAATTTCCCTTACTATCAACATATCCGGCAATACGCCCCTCAGGTGCTGTAAACTTATAATTGCCACTCAACATATCGTTTTTGAGTTGATCCACCTGTTGTGGATTACGTAATCCAACTTGCATACTTTTTATTGCAAATGGAGCACCGCCTTGGGATAAGTTGGTTATGGTAGCTTGTGCTAGTTGTACTTAATCCTTTGCCAGTAACCCGCCCGAAACTAACATAGCCTGATTTTCCGGATCTGAGGCAAATACCGCAAACTTCGTCCAGGTCGGGCTGTTTACATCAATGTTCGCAAGATCCTGACTATTCCATTGCTGGACATAGGCTTTGGCTTCGTCACTGGTCATCACTTCCGCGCCCATGCCACCAAGCCAGCTTGGACGACTTGCCATATCAGAACCACCCTGAGCAACTTCTTTATCCCAGACCTGTGCTCCAACCGGATCGTCTTTCAGCTTCTTATCGCTTTCCGCGCTTTGCTTATCGCTGACCTGTTTCCATTTATCGATCACAGCCTGACAATCACCACCTGATTTCCGGCAGTCCGACAGCTCTTTATCAAAGGTCAGAGCTTGGTTTGCACTGAGATAGTTATTCTCAACCGCATTCTTCCCGGCACTCGCCCCCGTTGCCGCCGCCGATGTACTGTCTCCGGCAATCCCCCCGCAATTCCCGCCGATACACTCGCCAGTGAGCTGATGGTCTGCTTTTGCGACTCCGTCAGGTCTGACATTTTCACGCCAGGGTAATAAATATCCGCAATAGCGCGTGCAATCAGCTCGCCTGTTGCAGCGCCCACAGCGCCTGATGCCGCGCTGTTACCCTGCAAAGCAGCAACCACACCGCCCAGAACGGCGTGCGCCACGGCGTTGACTGCAGGATTACTCTCCGTCGTTTCCTTCACCAGGCGCGCCAGTTCCGGGGCGGATGCGCCAGCCAGAGCACCGGTCAGGTTGCCGCTACCGGCCAGCGCTGTCAGCGCCGCTGTCGCTGCCTGGATACCCCTCTGCATCGTGCCACCGGTTCCCATACCCGTCGCGGCAAACGCTTCATTGTAGTAGTTCTGGTAAAGCTGATTACTGATATCTTCTGCTGTGGCTGTTTTATCCGGATTTTCTTTTTGCCACTGCGCTCTCGCTGCATCGAATTCTGTAGATTCAGCCGTGCTCATGCGATCTTTGGCGTTTTTAATCGCATTCAGCTCACCTTGCGTCCTCGCGATATCCGCCGCCTGGCCGCCAATTTCACTGATAAGCCCGATAGCCTGCAGACGGTTCTGTTCTTTCTCCTTGTCAAAAATCGGGCTGATACTGTCATTGGCATGTTCCGTATCACGGCTCAGGTTCGCCACGTCCTGCTGCTGATTTTTCTTGTCCCGGATGGTGATGGTACCGTCAGCCACCGCCGCCTGCGTGGTTCCTTCTGCATGCCCATTTTTGCCCGCTGCAGAAATCATCCCGCCCGGCATGTTGCCCTTGAACTGGTCACCGCCAAATTCACCGCCACCGCTCAGGTTGATGCCCGAGTGCTGGGTTTTGAAATCCGCTTGATTGTGGATATCGCTGAAGCCCAGGGGCCCGGTATCCAGACTGTTTTTATCTGCCGTGGCAGTGGAAGCAATAACCGCACCATCAAGCTGAGTATGGTTGCCGACGGTGATATCGAAGCCGCCATCACCAGCAAAGATCCCGGTTTGTTCTGCGACTGAGTCAAAGCGGCTCTTCATCTTGTCGCGGGAGGCGGCGATGTAACCGGAGCCTGTCATGCTGCCGAAGGTGAAGCTGGTTCCCGGCAGAAATCGCCACGCTACCGCCCGTCGAGCCCACGGTGCTGAAGCTCTGGCTTTGGGTGCCCTTTTTCACGTAAGGCATGGGTGTTTTTGCTGCTGCCAATGGTAAAACCAAGACCACCCGTGCCCATCAGACCACTTTTTTGGGTTTCTTTATAGGCCAGTAGGTGTCTGTGTTGGTGCCCGCTACAATATCCATATTGTTTGCCGGCCTGAACGGTAGCGTTATTGCCGGAAAGAATAGTATGGGATGTCTTCTTGTTGAATACACCACCATATTCCTCATGCCTTCATTAGCAACGTGAGGCTATCTCTATGACGACGCGTTTCCCCAGCGCCTGGGTGCAGGTAATGCACCGCAGGCACTGAAGCGGTCAGTGGTTAAAGAGGGAGTTTTTTGAGTGCTTCAATGGCGGTTTGTAGCACAGTCACCATCTGGCGCTGTACCTCCGGGTCGCTCTGATGGCGGGCGTGAATCTGGTGGCGCAGCTCGGCCACGGCGTCGCGTAATGCAGGATCAAAATCGGTAGGGGCTTCGCGCATCGCCTCAGTCATGGTGTTCATCTGCTGAGCGAAGTGGTCCAGCCGCGCCATGATAGCGTCAGCCATAGCTCTGTTTTCCGCCAGCCATGCCGTGCCCTCTGCCGCCAGCGCATAGCGCTTGCGGGTACCTTCCTGAGTGACGGTGACATAGCCGACATCCTCAAGCCAGGTCAGTGCCGGGTAAACGACCCCCGGGCTCGGTTTGTAGAACCCGGCGCTTTTTTCGTCGAGCCGTTTGATCAGCTCATAACCATAGCTGGCATTCTCCTCCAGGAGGGCCAACAGCAATAATTGCAGTTCATCGGCGCTGAACTTACGCCCGCGTAAGAACGGCGGGCGTCCACCGTTGCCAAAGAAGTCACCCCGGCCGCCGCGTCCAGCGCCGAAGGGCCCGCCGTGATGGCGTCCAGCCATATGGAAGCATGTCTCATCTTCGTCATCGAACGGGTTGAACATCGCCATTCGAGGATCGTGGTGATGATGTGGGTGATGATGATGGCCATGGAGGCCGTGTTCATGGTGACCACAGGCGTGGCGATGGAATCGATCAAAAAACATAGGGTACTCCTTTTATAGTGTACGTGAATCTCTTCTTGCATCGTAAGACTGTATCTTAAGATAGTTAAAGGCTATATCTTACGATACAAAAGATCAAGCGCAGTGGTAAAAAATTGTCCGGAGTGGCGGGATGACTGGTTGTAGCCAACATTTCAGCTTAACGGGATGGATCTGCAGGCAGGCAAAACGATATCCGGGGGCGGATATCGTATTCGCCATTAACAATCGAGATGGTTTTTTCCCTTGTGTTGCGCGCTCATCCCGCAAACAATATTCTTTTTCACCGTAAGCTATTCCACAAAAGAATATCTCTGCGCAGGCTGTTCGCTATTTCTCAGCTTATCCGTTTTTCAGTAATCGTTATTTATTATTGTTGATTGGTCCCATCTTGCAGATGTGTATAGTGAATTTCACTTTTATAAAGCGATTTTTATTAGCAAGGAGCATTTATGCATCTGGCCCGGTTCCCCCGAATTTCACTTGGTCATTTCCCCACGCCACTGGAGCCGCTAAATAATTTAAGTCAATTATTAGGCGGACCTAAAATATGGATTAAACGTGACGACGCCACCGGTCTGGCAATGGGGGGAAATAAAACCCGTAAACTGGAATTCCTGCTGGCGGATGCGCTGGAGAAAAAAGCCGATGTGGTCATTACCCAGGGGGCGACACAGTCGAACCATGTGCGCCAGACCATTGCAGGTGCTGCGCGTCTGGGGCTAAAAGCAAAGGCGCTGCTGGAAAAACGCGTGACCGATTTTGGCGAGGATTATCAGCGTTCAGGTAACGTGCTGCTGGATAATCTGCTGGGTGGCGACATTGTCGCTCATCTGCCGGCTGGCACAAATATGCAGCTGGCGATGGAAGAATACGCCGTGACGCTGCGCGAGCAGGGGCACACGCCGTATATCATTCCCGGCGGCGGCTCGAATCCGATTGGTGCGCTGGGCTATGTGGCCTGCGCGGAAGAGTTGTTGTATCAGTCATCAGAGCGCCGTCTGCGTATCGATCATGTGGTTCACGCCACGGGCAGTACCGGTACGCAGGCCGGGCTGGTGGCGGGTTTTACGGCCACCAATAGTCATATTCCGGTACTGGGTATTAGCGTGCGAGCGCCAAAAGCGCAGCAGGAAGAGAATGTCTGGAATCTGGCCTCACGGACGCGGGAGCTGCTTGGCGTGCCGGGAGAACTGTCGCGGCATGCAGTGGTCGCGAATAGCGACTATGTCGGCGACGGGTACGGTTTGCCGACGGAAGGGACCCTCGAAGCGTTAACGCTGCTTGCCCGTCATGAAGGCATCTTGCTTGACCCGGTCTACTCCGCAAAAGGCATGGCCGGGCTAATCGATCTTATTCGTAAAGGCCATTTCCGCTCAGATGAAAACGTCGTGTTTATCCACACCGGCGGCGCGGCAGGTTTGTTTGGTTATCGCCAGGTGTTAGAGCATGGCTAAGCCTTTTTTGCTTGGCGTGCTGGGCGGCATGGGGCCGCTGGCGACGCTGGATTTTCAGCGCCGCTTGCTGGATGCCACTCCTGCGCAAAGCGATCAGCAGCAGATCCCTTCGGTGGTCTGGAACGTACCGCAAATTGTCGATCGCCAGAAAGCGCTGGCGGGCACCGGGCCATCGCCTCTGCCACAGTTACTCCACGGTATTGAGAAGCTGAATCAGGCGGGCGCAAGCCATATCGCCATTCCCTGCAACACCGCGCACCACTGGTACGATGCGCTCAGTGAAGCGAGTGAGGCGCCGATTCTGCATATCGTTGATGCCACGTTGGATGCGCTGTCACTGTCAGCGCCAAAGCCACGGCGGGTAGGGGTGATTGCCACCAAAGGCACGCTGGAAGCGGGCTGGTATCAGAACCGCCTGGCGCAGCAGGACATCGAAGTGGTTGTGCCAACGGAAGAGGAACTGACGCAGTGGTTTGTGCCTGGCTGCTACGCGGTTAAACGCGGTGCGCTAAAGGAAGGGGGAGAGTGGCTGTCACTGCAGGCTAATGCACTGTTTGCTCGCGGGGCACAGAAACTGGTGCTGGCCTGTACTGAAGTACCCGTTGCGTTTGAGGCGGTCAATGCCCCGTTCCGTCATCTTACCTTCGACCCGGCACAAGCGCTGGCCGAACGATGTTCGCAGTTATGGCAAATAAAGAGATAAACCGTCCGGCGTAGTTTCGGGCGAAATCATCGGTTTCATCAAAGGAAAAATAAAATGAAAAAAAGTCTCTGCTTATTAATCGCAGCGGGTGGTTTATGGGCAAATATCAGCTTTGCCGAGACGCCGGCTGAGGTTCGTGTCGCTTATAGCGGCGGTTCGCAGGTATTAATGTTGGCAAAAGCCGACGGCTCTCTGGATAAAGCGCTAAACAGCAAAGTGAAATGGGTGCAATTTGCATCGGGCGCCGATGCGTTGAATTATTTTGCCAGCAATGCCATTGATATTGCTAATTTCGGGTCCAGTCCTGCCACGGCGGGTATCGTGCGTAAATTACCGGTCGAGATTATTGGCGTGTCGGGCGTGATTGCCAGCTACGAGCGACTGATTGGCAAAGATGGCATTGTGAAAATCAATGATATCGAAGGTAAGCGTGTGGCTTATCCGCCAAACTCAACGGCACAGTACGCCCTTGAAGCCGCAATTAGCGTGAACAAGCTGGATCGCAGCAAAATTACGCTGCTGCCGCTGCGTCCGGCTGAGATGGTGGCGGCCTGGAAACGTGGCGATATTGATGCTGGCTACGTCTGGGCGCCATTTGCCCAGGAGCTAGAGGCATCGGGCGGGCATCAGGTCTTTGCGACCAAAGATCTGCAGAAAGACGGCTATCTGATCTACAACAACTACGTCGTACGCAAAGCCTTTGCGGAACAATATCCAGAAGCGGTCACCGCCTTCCTGCGCGTGCACCAGCAGAAAGTCGATGAGTTCAGGAAAGATCCGGAACGCGCCGCGGCGATTGTGGCTAAAGAGGTTGGCGCGCCGGTCACCACCGCAGCAAATACGCTCGGCGGGCTGGAATACCCGACGCTTGCCCAGCAGGGCACCGCCGACTGGCTGGGTAACGGTACACACACCTCCGACAGCGGCATTGGCAAAGCATTGAGCAAAACCTCCAGTTTCCTCGCGGGTATAGGCGAGATTCGCCAGCGTGATATTCCCGCCAACTGGGATAACGCGATCCAGTCTCGCTACATTCGTGATGCGGCGGTGGCGGCACAATGAGATTGAGTCAGCATATCGCCATCAGCGTGCTGTCGGTGGCGGTTTTCTTTATCGTCTGGCAGGTGGCGGCGACGCGACAGTGGGTTGATCCCCTGCTGCTGCCGTCGCTCACCGACATCGGGCTGACCACCGAAGAGCTGCTGGCAGACGGCTATCGTCAGGTGCCGCTGTGGGAGCATATCGCGGTGAGCCTGGCGCGCGCCCTTAGCGCGTTTTCGGTGGCGATTATTATCGGGATACCGCTGGGTCTCCTGATGGGTTTGTCGGAGGGGTTGTCGGCGGTGCTTAACCCTTTCGTTCAGTTTCTGCGTCCGCTGCCCAAAATCGCGCTTATCCCGCTGGCGGTGGTCTGGTTGGGCATTGGCGAAGCATCCAAATTTTTCCTGATTTTTATTGCCACGTTTTTGAGCGTCGTGGTGGGGGCGTCGGCGGCCGTTGAGCGCATTGGCCGCTCGCGTATTCGTGTGGCGCAGACTCTCGGGGCATCTCGCTGGCAGATTTTTCTGCGCGTGGTGTTGCCGGATGCGCTACCGGATCTTTTCACCACCGTCAGGCTTTCGATTGGTATTGGCTGGACGTCGTTGATTGCGGCGGAAATGGTCGCGGCCAGTTCGGGGCTGGGCTGGATGGTTATTAACGCCAGCTCTTATCTGCGCACCGATATCGTCATGCTCGGTATTTTGCTGCTGGGTGGCATCGGTTATTTGCTGGATCTCTTACTGCTGGGGCTACAACGTCTGACGGTGCCCTGGGCGGGGAAAGAATAATGAGTGCAATCACTCTCGAAAATGTGTCGCTCGCTTTTGCGGCGAAACCACAGCCGTTTACGGTGCTGGAAGATATCAGTCTGACCCTGACGCGCGGCGAGTTTGTTGTGCTGCTCGGGCCGTCCGGCTGCGGAAAATCCACCATTCTGAACCTGGTCGCCGGGTTCAATAAACCGGATAGCGGACGGGTGGCGGCAGGGGGCAAAACGGTGCGGCAGCCGGGGCCGGATCGCGGAATGATTTTCCAGCAGCCCAATCTGTTTCCCTGGCTGTCGGTGCTGGACAACGTCACCTTTGGCCCGCGGCTGGGAAAACATCGCAAGGACGAAACCAACGCTCAGGCGAAGGCGTGGCTGGAACGCGTGGGGCTGAAAGGGTTCGAGAATCACGCGCCCTGGCAGCTTTCCGGTGGTATGAAACAGCGCGTGGCGCTGGCACGCGCCTGGCTTCCCGGCCCGGAAGTGCTGCTGCTTGACGAGCCGTTTGGCGCACTGGACGCGCAAACCCGGCTGATGATGCAGGAGTTGCTGCGTGAGGCCTGGTTATCCACCGGCACCACGCTGCTTTTCGTCACCCACGATGTGGAAGAGGCGTTGTTTCTTGCCGATCGCATCCTGATCATGTCGGCAAAACCAGGAAAGATCGTCGATGAGATCGTTCTGCCCTTTGGGCGGGAGCGGGATATTGAAACGTTGGCCGAACACCCTGCCTACAGCGAGATCAAACACCACGTTCTGCATCGGGTACGGCTCGAGGCAAAGCGGCACCTGGGCTAAACGTCGGGAATGAATCAACTCCTTTTGAGCAAATGCCCCCGCAGGGGCATTTAAAACAAGATTTAGTCAAAGAGGTAAGCGTTAACGAGGTTTTCGAGCTGTTCCTGATGCCCACTTTGATGCTGAGGGTTAAGGTTATGCTGCTCGGCATAGTGGGCAAGCTGCGCTAGCGACAGTCGTCCTTGCATAATTTGTTGACCCAGTTCGCCATTCCAGCCTGCATAGCGTTTTTCAAGGCGCTTATTGAGCGCGCCATCTTCAAGCATACGAGCGGCTTTCTTCAGCGACAGCGCCATCACATCCATTGCGCCAATGTGGCCATAGAACATATCGTATTTATCGGTGCTTTGACGACGCACTTTGGCATCAAAGTTCAGACCGCCAGTCGTAAACCCGCCAGCTTTGAGGATCTCATACATCACCAGCGTGTTCTCTTCAACGCTGTTCGGGAACTGGTCGGTATCCCAGCCGAGCTGCGCATCGCCGCGGTTGGCATCCACGGAACCGAAGATATCCAGGGCAATCGCACTGGCAATTTCATGCTGGAAGGTATGCCCTGCAAGGGTCGCATGGTTGGCCTCGATGTTGACTTTAATCTCTTTTTCCAGACCAAACTGCTTCAGGAATCCATATACCGTGGCGACATCGTAGTCGTATTGATGCTTAGTCGGCTCCTGCGGTTTCGGTTCGATCAGCAGCGCGCCACGGAAACCGATTTTATGTTTGTGTTCAACGACCATCTGCAGGAAACGGCCAATTTGCTCGCGCTCCTGGCGCAAATCCGTATTCAGAAGCGATTCATAACCTTCGCGGCCGCCCCACAGAACATAGTTTTCACCGCCCAGTTTCTGGGTTGCGTTCATGGCGGTAACGACCTGGGTTGCAGCCCAGGAGAACACTTCAGGATCCGGGTTGGTTGCCGCACCGGCGCCGTAACGGGGGTGGGTAAAGCAGTTGGCGGTTCCCCACAGCAATTTCATTCCGGTTTCTTGCTGTTTTTGCGCCAGCACATCGGTCATTACGGCAAAGTTATTCAGATATTCCTTCAACGATGCGCCTTCTGGCGAGACGTCGACATCATGGAAGCAGTAATACGGCACATTGAGTTTGTGGAAGAATTCAAAAGCAACGTCGGCTTTCATTTTTGCTAGCGCGAGCGCATCGCCAGCCTGCTGCCAGGGTTGTTCAAAAGAGCCCTTGCCAAACATATCCGCGCCATTCCAGCAGAAGTTATGCCAATAACAGGCGGCAAAGCGCAGATGTTCTTCCATTCGTTTACCCAGCACGATTTCATCCGGATTGTAATGACGAAAAGCGAGTGGATTGGTTGTTTTAGGTCCTTCAAAACGTACACGATCGAGCTGATCGAAATAATTTTGCATAATGAACTCCATAATTCAGAAAGCGAAAAGTCAATCACTGTGGCTATCCTGTATTTTCCATCGCGCCTTGATCAATTACGGAATTTCATTCGCAGATTAGGAGATTGCCCAAACGTGATAAATATCACAAAAGTATTGTTATATATTCATGGCGATGATGTGTATATGAAAGCCTATTTTGGGGAGAGCTTCCGCTGACAAACGTTGGAAGAAAACGATGACTTTGTAGGATCTATGCGCCTTGCGCAGGCATTGCGGGGGTTGAAAAGGCCATATTGTTGCTACGTGTACGTAAGAAATATGTGTTTTAATGATCACAAAAGTAAAAAAACGTAACCAGTTAATATAAAAACGCAATAGATTGTCGGCGGTGACCTGTGCCAAAAAGTGTTTCACATTCACAAATGAAATCGGAGACCTGATTGGAATGCGTAAAAATATAATTCAAAATCGGCATGACGAATATCACAAATTAACACGGGGTGAGCGTATTGGTTATGGGATGGGTGACTTTGCGCAGAACCTTGTATTCGGTACGATTGGCGGTTTTCTCGCGCTACACATGTTGACGGTAAATACCATTAGTACGGCAACGGCTGGATTTATATTTCTTTTTGTTCGTATCGTTAACGTTTTTTGGGATCCGATGGTCGGAACCTATGTTGATAAAAGAAGTTCAGCGGCGGGTAAATATCGCCCATGGCTTTTAAGAGCCGGTATTCCGCTTGTTATTCTTTCCGCATTGCTGTTCGCCCCTATCCCTGGGGTTCAGGGTTCTGTTCCCTTTGCGTTTATTATTTATTTAGCGCTGGACCTGGTGTATTCAGTGGTTAATATTCCTTATGGTTCTCTTAACGCCTCGTTGACGCGAGATCCGGAGTCTATTGATAAACTCACCAGTACCCGCATGATGCTGGCAAACAGCGCTAACCTGCTTGTCTATACGCTGTTTCCGATGTTTGTACAAATGGCGTCACCCAAAGACAGAAGCCTCAAAGACACGGGTTTTTTTGGTCTTGAACTTAATATGGGTAACTATACCGATCCATCCGCGAATTATGCATGGTTTGGCGTATACTCCATTTATATGATAATTGGCGCAGTGGCACTTTTCGTCTGCTACAAATTCACTAAAGAGCGTGTTGTCGCGACGGCGGAACAAACCGCTAACGTGAAAACAACCGATCTCTTCCTTGAGCTGAAAAATAACCGACCTCTGGTCATTCTCGGTCTGTTCTTCATGCTGGCCTTTACCTTTATGTTCTTTATGAACACGGTCAATGGTTTCTTTAATCAGTTTGTTGTTGGTCATTCAGAATGGATGGGCGCAATTGGTCTTGTCGCCTCAATTCCCGGTATTATCTTCCCTATTTTCTGGTCCAGACTGAAGCGCATTTTTGGTAAAAAAGGGTTCTTCCATCTTTTCCTTGGCATGTTTATCGTCGGTGAATTATTGACCTACGTTTGGTCACGTGAAGGAATGCATGATGCGCTTTGGCTGGCTTACATCGCGACATTTATCAAACAATGGGGCTTAACTTCGGCCACGGGTTTCATGTGGGCACTGGTTCCTGAAGTGATTGCGTATGGCGAATTAAAATCAGGGAAGCGCAACGCCGCAATTATTAATGCGATTATGGGCCTGTTCTTCAAGATTGGTTTTACGATTGGCGGCGCGATTCCATTGTGGATACTGGCGGCATATGGCTTTAGCGAAACCGGTGCCCAACAAAGTGCCAGTGCTATCGATGGCATTATTATGACAGCCGTGTGGATCCCTATTATTTTGGCGATTGTGTCGATGATCATTATTCAGCTTTACCCTATCTCAGACAAAAATGTCACCGAGATCAACCGTCAGCTTGATGAGATACGGGTATAGTTTAAAAAATTATTCGATTTGTGAAAGATTTAAAATAAATAATTATAGAAAGGTAGAATGATATGGCCATTATTCAAAACCCTGTATTACCTGGATTCAATGCGGATCCCAGCATTATCCGCGTTGGTGAAACCTACTATATTGCCAACTCTACATTTGAGTGGTTCCCTGGCGTTCGCTTACACGAGTCAAAGGATCTGCAAAACTGGAATCTGCTTCCCAGTCCGTTATCGACAACCACGCTTTTGGATATGAAGGGCAACCCTTCATCCGGTGGGATTTGGGCTCCGGCGCTCTCTTATGCTGATGGCAAATTCTGGCTAGTGTATACGGATGTGAAAATCACAGAAGGCGCCTTTAAAGACATGACCAACTACCTGACCACCGCGACGGATATCCGTGGCCCATGGTCAGACCCCATTAAACTGAATGGCGTTGGTTTTGATGCTTCATTGTTCCATGATGATGATGGGCGCAAATATATTGTTCAACAAACCTGGGATCACCGTGAATATCATCACCCATTCAATGGCATTACGTTAACGGAGCTTGACACCAGGACCTTAAAATTAAAACCAGAAACCGCGCGGACGCTCTATCGCGGTACCGCTGTGGCACTGGTTGAAGGGCCGCATCTCTATAAGCGAGACGGCTATTACTATCTTTTTGCCGCTCAGGGTGGGACGGTGTTTACCCATCAGGAAGTGGTTGCCCGTTCAAAAACGCTGGATGCCCACAGTTTTGAAACTGCGCCTGGCGAGGTGTTCATCACTAACGTCGATACACCAGACAGTTACATTCAAAAGCAAGGGCATGGCGCTTTGGTTTCAACGCCTGGTGGTGAATGGTACTACGCCTCGCTCTGCGCCCGTCCGTGGAATCGCCCTGGTGAGTCGATTTACGACCCGCGCGGTTGGTCAACGCTGGGCAGAGAGACATCGATTCAAAAAGTGTACTGGGATGAAGAAGGCTGGCCGCGTGTCGAAGGGGGGCACGGTGGAAAAACCTTCGTTGAAGGGCCAAAGGATGCCATTTACACCGAAAGCGCCAAAGATCATAGCCAGTATGATGCCTTTACCTCATCGACGCTCGATCACAACTGGAATACGCTTCGCGTTCCGTTTAACGAAAAGATGGGCACGACTGGCGAAGGTAAATTGACATTAATAGGTCAAGGCTCGTTAGCCAATACCCATGACCTGTCGCTCATTGCCCGACGCTGGCAAGCCTTCTATTTTGATGCGCAAGTTAAGGTTAAATTTAATCCATTTAGCTATCAACAGATGGCTGGGTTAACAAACTACTACAACGATCGTCATTGGAGTTTTGTTTTCATCACCTGGAATGAAATTAATGGCTCGGTCATTGAAGTTGGTGAGAATAACCGTGGAAAATATACATCTTATTTAAAAGATGATGCGATCAACATTCCGGAAGGTACTGAGTATGTCTGGTTCCGCACGAAAGTTCGGAAACAAACCTATAGCTATGAATATAGCTTTGACGGTACTCATTTCACTGAAATTCCTGTCACATTAGATGCTGCAATACTGTCAGACGATTACGTCCTGCAAAGCTATGGCGGGTTCTTTACCGGAGCCTTCGTTGGCCTGGCAGCCGTCGACTATTCTGGTTATGAAGTCAGTGCCGATTTTTATGATTTCTCCTATCAGGAACTGGGTGACACGTTAACCTCTGCGGGGATTTATAGCTGGGAGGCTAGCGAACGACGCTGAGCTTAACGGCAGATTAGTGAATGTAAATTGTTCACTGATAGTCTTGTGTAAGAGGCGGTAGCTGATACAGCGACCGCCTCGCATCAGGATGCGATAGATGGCGCCAGCACATTGCCAGGCGTGACGATGAAATACCGCAAGTTGTATTTTCCCTTATGGTCGAAATATCGAAATGACATCAGTCATTTGGTTAATACGCATAGTGTCAAAATAGATTATTTGTCTATGACTACATTTTTAATTATCCAGAATATGGAGGTTTCATTACGTCATTTATTTAAACTTACCTCTGCATAAACAAAAATAAAATCAGCTTGTTTTGGTGGCGTCTTTTTATATTTGCACCAGAACGGGATGGTTATTGTCTGAGAATATAATTAATTAATTTGAGATAACCATGAAAACTGTAAAAAAACTTCCTTTAGCTATGGCGGTTATTGCCGCACTTTGCCCTCTTTCCTCTGTAATGGCACAAGAATTTACTCAGGAACAAATCGACGCCATTGTGGCCAAAGCCGTCGATAAAGCACTGGCGGATCGTCAGGCCAAAATGGACGCCGCCGCCGCGAAGAAAGTGGATCTGGAGACCAACCCGCAGACCGCAGCAGCGACGCCGGATATGGCGGTACCGTTCGGCCTGAAGTTCAGCGGCTACGCCCGCTACGGCGCGCATTTCCAGGCGGGCGATCAGAAATACGTCGGCGTGGACGGCTCTTATAACGGCGCCTCGGCGATCGGTCGTCTGGGTAACGAAGGCAACGGCGGCGAATTCCAGCTCACCAAGGCCTTTAAGAGCGAAAAAGGCGCAATCTGGGATATCAACGTAATGTTCGACCACTGGAGCGACGAAGTGAACCTGAAAAAGGCCTACGTCGGCGTGACCAACGTGCTCGAATCCAACCCGAACGCCTATATCTGGGCCGGTCGTGACTTCCACCAGCGTCCGCAACAGGGTATCAACGACTACTTCTGGATGAACCACGACGGCCAGGGCGCCGGGGTGAAAAACTTTGATATTGGCGGCGTGCAGTTCGACGTGGCCACGGTGGCTCAGGTGAAATCCTGTAGTCCGGAAGTGATGGCCGATGAGTCGAACCCGTCGCGCATCACCTGTACCGGTAACTCCGACACCGGTGACGACGGCCACTACGCGCTGACCACCAAAACCCACAACATCAAAGCGGGCCCAATCGATGTTGAGGTGTACGCCAACTACGGCTTCGACTCCAAAGCGGTGGATAACGACAAGCAACTCGATGCCTGGCAGGGCGGCCTGCTGTTAAGCCACACCAACAGCGATGACAGCGGCGTGAACAAGGTTATCCTGCGCTACTCCGATAACTCGGATAACAGCGTGTTCAACAAAACCGACGGTCTGACGGCTATCTACGCCAGCTTCGAGGGTAACTACAAGTTCACCCAGCAGGCGCAGGTGGAATACCTGCTGGCGTTCCACGACTACGACAACAGCAAAGACAAAACCGATAACCGTAAAAACTACGGCGCGATTGTGCGTCCGATGTACTTCTGGAACGACGTGCACTCGACGTGGCTGGAAGCGGGCTACCAGCGTGTGGATTACGACCAGGGCGGAGATAACCACGGCTGGAAGCTGACGCTGTCGCAGAACATCGCGATTGGTATGGGCCCGGAATTCCGTCCGATGCTGCGCTTCTACGTGACCGGCGGTCAGGTCGACAACAAGCGCACGGCGAAGGTGAACGGTACCGACGACCAGCAGCTGGATTCACTGAACTTCGGCGGCATGTTTGAGGCGTGGTTCTAAGCGAGCGTGAAAAAATCGCTTTGCCTGGAGCAGCCGGGAAACCGGCTGCTCTGTTTATTGGGTTGCCGCGGGCACGACTAGCGTCGCGTCAGCGCCAGCCGAATTCCCAGGCCAATAAACGCCGTGCCGACCACGCGATCCAACACCTTTTGCAGCGTCTGGTTACGCGAGACCGCGCCGGCGGCGCTACCGGCCAGAATGGCAAACGTGGCGTCGGTCATAAAACCAACCAGCGCATAGGCCATACCGAGGATCAGAAACGAAACGGCATGATGCTCGCCGTTCGGCATCACGAACTGCGGGAAGAAGGAGATAAAGAACAAAATCACCTTCGGATTGGTGAGGGTGGTAATAAACCCTTTTGACAGCAGGCCGCCGGTATTGGCCCTGTTTCGCTCCACCACCGGTTCATCGCCCTGTGCCGATTTCCGGCTAAACGTGCCCAGCACCATTTTCCCACCCAGATACATCAGGTATACCGCGCCGACGTACTTCACCACGGTGAACAGCAGCGGCGAGGCGGTAATCAACGCCGTTAAACCCACGGCGCTGGCAACCGCATGGGTGCAGCTACCGAGCGCGACGCCTGCGGCGGAAATCAGCCCAGCGCGGCGACCGTTTGCCACGCTCTGGCCGACGACATAGGCCATATCGGGCCCCGGCGTGATGGAGAGCAGGAACACGGAGAGAATGAACAGCCCAAAATGGGTGATATCCAGCATGATGACCTCGGTTAGTGGATAAGGGTAACGCCGCTGCGCGCAAGCGCATCGGTGAGCGGTTGATCCAGTATACCGTCGACGATCAGCGTGCTGGCGAGGCTGAGCTCGCCGATGGCGAAAGCGGAGGCGGCGTTAATTTTCTCATGAGAGGCCATGACCACGGTTTCCGAGGCTCGTTCGCTCAGCAGACGTTTTACTCCTGCCTCTTCAAAATTTCCGGTCGTAAACCCGGCGCTGTGATGCACTCCAGTGACGCCCATAAAGTACAGATCGGCGTTGATTCGGCTGGCGGCTTCGGTCATCGCCGTCCCGGTCGTGACCACCGAGTGCTTGAACAGCGTGCCGCCGAGCAGGATGACATCAATTAACGGATAGTCGACCAGACCGACGGCGATGTTTGGGCTGTGGGTCACCACGGTGAACGGCATATCGACTGGCAGCAGCTTGATCATCTCTGAGGTGGTTGTCCCCCCGTCAACGATCACCACCTGGCCCGGGCAGATTAATGCCGCTGCTTTTTGCGCGATCGTTTTCTTTGCGTCAATTTGCACGCTTTTTCTTGCTTCGAACGGGGCGATAGCGGCTGAAACCGGCAGCGCGCCGCCGTGGACGCGCTGGAGCAATCCCGCCGCCGCAAGTTCGCGTAAATCCCGGCGAATTGAGTCTTCCGAGACGTTGAAGTGCTGGCTTAACTCGGTAGAGTGCACCTGTTTATCCCGAGCCAGAATCTCAAGGATGTGCTGTTTTCGCTGGCTGGCTAGCATCATTTTCTCTATGCGTGTTTGGTCTTGAATGTGCACGATTATGCATGATAGGTTGTGCGCTGTCACCTGTTACCCAAAACAACAACCTATGTGGAGCATAAGATGCAAAGTATGATCATATTGATTGCAGGTCCAGTGCGAAGTGGCACCAACGGCGATGAACGGTTGATGCATGAAAACCTGGCCCGCATGGAGCAGACGGCGCTGGCGGTGTATCAGCGGGGGCATATCCCGGTGATTGGCGAGTGGCTGGCATTTCCGCTCTCGGCGGCGGCGGGGTCGCAGAAAATTGGCGATGCCATCAGCGAAGCGTTTCTTTACCCTGTGGCTCATCGACTGTTGACGCGTTGTGATGCGGTGCTGCGCATTGAAGGCGCGTCTAACGGTGCGGATAATGATGTCAGGGTCGCGAATGAGCTTGGGCTGGCAGTGTATTACTCACTGGATGAGGTCCCCGTGAAGACGAAGCAGGCGGAGGCGTAACTCCGCCTGACGGGCGAAAAGATTAGATCCAGACGTCGTTGACGGCGGTGCGCGCGCCGCCCTCATGGCCGGTATTGAGTACGCCGCGCGGCTCAATAAGCAGCAGATGCGCTTCGTGTACGGCTGCCGTTTTGTGCTCAATACCCCGTGGAACAACGAACATTTCGCCCGCCTGAACTTCAACAATACGATCGCGGAACGCGATCTCCAGCGTGCCCGCGAGGACAACGATCGTTTCGTCGGTTTCCGGGTGCGCATGCCAGATAAAATCGCCCTGGATTTTTACTACCTTGAATTGATAGTCGTTCATTTCAGCGACCACTTTGGGTTGCCAGTGCTCGCTGAACTGAGCAAGTTTTGACACAAAATTAACGGGCTTCTGCATGAGTGATTCTCCTGTAACAAGAGAACCCAGCTTATAAAGCGGCAGGTGGCACGTATTGTACGTTTGTGCAGGCAGGGGACGAGAGGCCGTGGAGCTTTAGCCAGCGCCCCGGAGACAGCCCGATACACGCATTGAAGTGGCGAATCATATGACTTTGATCGGTAAAACCGGCCTGGATCGCGCTATCCGCCATGCTGAATCCGGCCAGGAGCAACTGCTTGCAGTAGCTGATGCGCCGCAGGATAACGTAGCGATGAGGGCTGGTACCGTACAGGGCGCGGAAGTCACGGCTCAGCGCCCAACGCTCGCGACCGCTGGCGGCGGTGAGTTCTTCAGAAGAGATGCTGCGGTAAAAGAATTCGTGGATATAGTCTCTGGCCCGTTCGGCGGCCGGATAATCGAAGGCGCGACGATGAAAGCGCAGCCCCCCCACCGCTGACAGCGCGTGCGCAAGACCGTAGAGCGCTTCATCTTCTTCCAACGGCTGTAGCGGAGCATCAACGGCGCAGAGTAAAGGCGTGGCGGCGGCCAGCAGTCGCGGATCGGCGGATATCCCCCCTTTGATATAGGGTAATGACTGGCCGCCCAGGATGGACTGAATCAGCGACGGCTCAACATAGAGCATGCGATAGCGGAAACCCTCTTCGGTTCCCGCTTCGCCGTCGTGAAGCTCATCAGGGTGTAGTACGAGGGTTGAGCCGGGAAGGCCGTGTCGCATGCTGCCGCGATAACGGAAGCTCTGCACGCCAGACAGCGTGCGGCCAATGGCATAGGTATCGTGACGATGCGGCTGATAGCCATGCCCCCTGAAGTAAGCTTCAATAATCTCAATGCGCGATGGCGCGGTGGCCCGGCGAAGCCAGTCCTGGGTTGCGATGTTGTTTTTCATGCAGGAGTCCGCAGTTGGGCTGGCTGACGGAAGTGCTCTCGTGTTACCTGCCTCTCTTGTTTATCGACAGAATATCACCGTCCAGCGGCTAACGTAGCATTGATGATGGTGCTCCCGTTGTTGCATGTCACACAGTCCCATTGGTCCGGAATGTATACAAATGATCGGTGAAAATGAATTTCCTGGAGACGGATTTTTGTGCGCAAATTCGCTCGAAAAAAGTTCCGTTAGTCACGCCAATATTGTGAAGAAAATGTATCAAATACGATTTTAAGACTAGGTTAATTCTTAGTCTTTATATTGTTGACGGTGTAAATTATTGCCTTAAAATAAGTAACAAGCGTAATTATGTTTTCTTATCGCATTGATATTTAACAAATAATTTTGTTTTATAAAGTTATGTCAGCTAAGTGTAAATTATTCTTTTGTGTGATCCATAGCTGTATTTCCCATTCGTCAAGCGGTGTTTTCTTGACCCCTGTCACGTCCTTTCATTTCGTAGGCTTATGAAATAAATCTTTACGATCTCGATCACTAAAATATCTTTCGTAAAAAAATAAAATGCAATTCCATAAAAATGAAACACAATTCCAATTGAGGGTTATTGCATGTTTAAAAAATCTCTGGTCCTGATGGCATTATGTGGCGCCTCTTTCGCAGCATCCGCAGTTACTGTCGATCTCCGTCATGAATTTATTGACGGCGGTAAAACTGATAAAACGAACGCTGACCGCGTTTCTGTCTCTCACCGTTTTGCAAACGGCTTTGGTTTCTCCGTTGAAGCAAAATGGAAATCAGGTGGTAACAACACCGATCAACCGTTCTCTGACTTCGTTGGTAACGGTCATGAAGAATCTATTAGCTACCAATACAAATTTAATAAAAACTTCTCCATTCAGCCTGGCTTTAATATTGAAAGTAACGACAGCCGTTCTATTTATAAGCCGAACCTGCGCGTTCAATATAGCTTCGACAACGGCTTCTACGTAGCCGCGCGTTATCGTTATGACTACACCCGTTATCCGTCAAATGCCAATAAAGACGATGACAAAGTTAACCGTGGTGATGCATGGGCTGGTTACGTGTTCGGTGACTGGCGTACCGAGCTGAACTACGTCTATGCACGTAGCTCAGAAGGCAATGCACGTAACAACAACAAGCCATATTCTCAGGAATATAACGTGAAAGTGGCATATAAAATCGACAAAAACTGGGCTCCGTATGGCGAAGTGGGTAACGTAGGCGTCAACGACCGTGATGACCGCCAGACCCGTTTCCGTGTCGGTGTCGCTTACTCCTTCTAATTGCCTCCTGCTTTAGTGAAACCCCCGGCGAAGCTGGCCGGGGTTCTCTACTTTTCCCTGCAAACCTTGCCACACCTTATTTGTACTCCGCCTGAATAATTTAATTAATGTTAAAGCGCAGTTGTGTCGCTATTACCCCACGTCTTTCGTATTCACATCATCGAAGAGGTTCGTGTATGGACAGCGCTATCGTCGTAGTATTACTTCTCATCGTCTGTTTCCTGATTCTGGGGGGCGGATGGTTTCTCATCATGCGCACAGAAATGAAAATAGAAAAAAAGATGCATACTGAATTCGAGTTAAAAAGAGAAGAGGAAAAACAGCAAAAGATACTACAAAAATATGAGGAGTTGCTGGCGATGGAAATTGAGTGGCACACCCAGCGGCTGGCCAGCATCAGTTTTTTTATTGCTAAATTAAAGAAAAAGCAGGATGCCGAATATCGTAGTACGCAGCCCAGCATTAATGGTGATAACACGCAGCTTCATTCGAAAATAAAGGCGCTGATCTTCATTTACTTCCCGCATCTGCAGGATGATTACGCCAAGCTTTGCAAGCTGGCCGATTGCACGGTCTATTTTGATTATCTGTACGGACGTTCAAACGACGGCACTCGCGTGTTGCGCGACCTGTCCGACAAAATGCAGAAGTTCGCTGCCCAATCTACCGAGTTCCAGAACCGAATCCGTAACGAGGTCACGGTGAAATGAGTGGCGGTCTCCATCGCCCCAGGTCTATGCTTAGCCTCGAACCCATATAAAAAATAGAGGCAATGTCATGGATAAGGAACTACAGGATGCGGGCTATCGCGTCTATACCGGGGAAAAGATTGATGTCTATTTCAACACCGACATCTGCCAGCACTCCGGCAATTGCGTCAGAGGCAGCAGCAAGCTGTTTAACCTGAAGCGGAAACCGTGGATTATCCCGGATGAAGTGGACGTTGCCACGGTGGTGCGGGTGATCGATACCTGCCCGAGCGGGGCGCTGAAATACCGTCATCATGACTAAGCGAGGGTGCGATGGAGATTCTGGAAGGGCATAACAAGTTTTATGTGAATGATGCAAACGGCAACCAGGTGGCGGAAATCGTCTTTGTGCCGACCGGCGAGCATTTGAGCATTATTGAGCACACCGATGTCGACCCCAGCCTGAAAGGGCAGGGGGTCGGGAAACAGCTGGTGGCGAAGGTGGTGGAAAAGATGCGCCAGGAACAACGAAAAGTGATCCCTCTGTGCCCGTTTGCGAAGCATGAGTTTGATAAGACTCGCGAATACGACGATATTCGCGCCTGACCTTTTTGCGCCAGCGCAGGCTGGCGCGATTTCCTCGCTTTTAGCGGAGCTGTTCAATGATCAGCATCGCCGCGATTGCCACCATCAATCCTCCGGATATCCGGCTGACGGCCCGCGCGGCCTGTGGACGGCTGGTGAGTAGCGCACGTGAACCGTAACCTACCAGCAGATAGATGAGCGTACAGGTCAGCAGATGCATCAGCCCCAGCGCCGACATTTGCAGTGCCAGCGGCCACTGACCGTGTGGATCGGTAAATTGCGGCAGCAGCGCCAGAAACAACAGAAAAACCTTGGGATTCAGGCCGCTGATGCACAGCCCTTTCAGCACCCACCGATTCCAGCCGCCGCTCTGCAGGCTGGCGCTGGAGACCGTTGCCGGGTGGCGCAGCAGGGAAATGCCTAACCACAATAAATAGAACGCGCCCAGTAGCGTGATAGCCGACAGCGCTAGCGGATGCCCGGCAATCAGTACGCCAACGCCCGCGACCACCACGATGGTCGCCAGCAGATGCCCGGACATCAGCCCGGCTACCGCCGGAACAATGCGCCGACCGTGGATTCCGGCGCTGATGGTGTAGGCCCAATCGGCCCCTGGCGTCATGATCAGCAAAAACGACACCAGCCAGAAACCGGCCACTAAGCTCATCTCCATGACCCACATTCTCCATTATTTTTCATTGCGTTATCCCCGAAAACCCTGACCCGATATCGAGAAAGAATATCGTTATTTCCGCGCAATGAGCTTTCAATGTTATGCTGGAATTTCGCGCGCAGAGAGAGAATCTTCTAAATGGATAGCATTGATCGAAAAATTCTTGCTGAACTACAGGCGGATGGCCGTTTATCTATCACCGAGCTGGCTGAACGGGTAAACCTGAGCCTCTCGCCGTGCCATCGACGCCTGCGGGCGCTGGAGCAGGAGGGGGTGATTACCGGCTATCGCGCCAACCTTGATCCAGGCAAGATGGGCTTCAATTTTGTGGCGCTGGTGTTTGCGACGCTTAAAGAGGGTGACCGCAAAGCGGTTAGCGCCTTTGAGGAGGCGGTGGAAGAGATCCCGCAGATCGTACTGGCCCAGCGGCTGTTTGGCGACCCCGACTATTTAATGCAGGTGGTCACGCGCGATCTCTCGTCGTTCCAGAAGCTCTACGACCAAAAGCTCTCGGCCATGCCGGGCGTACAGCACCTGCGCTCGACGCTGGTGATGAAAACCGTCGTGCAGGATCGCGCTTTCCCGCTGGAGACGCTGAAAGAGAAATAGTTGGCTGAAACGTTTCATGTGTTAAAGTAGGGCGACAGGGGATGGCATTCCCCCTTGAACCGCCGTGTGGCTGATGATGCCTGTTTTTATTCCTGGACCGGGAATGAACAGGCACACCTCTACCGCGTCCAGGATGATCAATTCATCTAAGGATGCGTCCATGATTTCTGAACACTTCGCGCGTAAAAATACGCTTTTCTTTCTTTTGCAGTGGCTGCTGCTGGCGACAGTGATTGCTGTATTGGCCGGTTCCGCCTCCGCGCTCTTCCTCTTTTCACTCGATTGGGCAACCGCGACGCGCATCACGCATCATTGGCTGATCTGGCTGCTGCCGTTTGCCGGTTTTGCCGTCGGCTGGCTCTACCTGCGCTTTGGCCGCTCGGTAGAGGGCGGGAATAACCTGATCCTTGAAGAGGTACATCGCCCGGCGAACACCATTCCTCTGCGGATGGCGCCGTTGGTGTATATCGGTACCGTCGTTTCGCATCTGTTTGGCGCGTCGGTTGGGCGTGAAGGCACTGCGGTGCAAATGGGCGCTTCTATCGCTGACCAGTTTACCTCGTTGCTCAAGCTCAATAACGACGCGCGCCGAATGGTGTTGATGGCGGGGGTCAGCGCTGGCTTCTCCTCGGTATTCGGCACGCCGCTTGCCGGCGCTATTTTCGGTCTTGAGGTGATGGCGATTGGCCGCATGCACTACACCGCCATTTTCCCCTGCCTGCTGGCGGCGGTGGTGGCTGACCAGGTGGGGCTGATGTGGGGTGTACACCATACCCACTACGCAATGTCGTTGATTCCGTCACTCTCCTTGTGGACGCTGGGGGCGGTGATGGCTGCTGGCTGCTGTTTCGGCCTGGCGGCGCGCGTCTTTGCTGATGCCACGCACCTGATTGGCGGTGTGATGAAAAAATACGTGGCGTATGCGCCGCTACGTCCGTTTATCGGCGGGGTGATTGTGGTATTGGCGGTCTATCTGTTGCAGGGGGATCGTTATATTGGTCTTGGTATTCCGGTGATTGTTGATGCTTTTCAACACCCCCTGGCACCGTGGGACTTTCTCGGCAAGCTGGCTTTTACCGTCCTGTCGCTGGGCAGCGGTTTTAAAGGCGGTGAGGTGACGCCTTTATTCTATGTCGGGGCCACGCTGGGTAACGCGTTGGCGCCGCTGCTACATCTTCCGTTCGCTTTCCTGGCCGGCCTGGGCTTTGTTGCTGTCTTTGCCGGGGCCGCCAACACGCCGATCGCCTCGACGTTGATGGCGATTGAGCTGTTTGGCGCGGAGATTGGCGTGTATGCCGCGATGGCCTGCGTGGTTGCCTGGCTGGTCTCCGGCTATAGCGGAATCTATCGTTCTCAGCGGGTTGCTTGTCTGAAGCATCGGGTGGTGCCCGTCGGGATCACACTGGCGGAACTTCCGGCCTGGCAGCGTAAAAATTCGCGCCCGCAGCCTCCAGTGGATGAAGCGAAAGCGGATAGCTAATAACGTATTGTTGTAACGGAGTGGAATTCTTATTGCGAAAATGTAAATAACGAACTCAATATTTGTTATTTCAGAATGGCTGCGCATTCTGGCTATCTTGGTTCCAGCCCAACTATCCGGCATCGAATCAGGAGAAAACCAGAATGAGCAGACAAATCAAATTAGGTGCTTTTCTTCCCGGCGGCGGCCAGCATATTGCGGCATGGCGTCATCCGGATCAGCCTGCCGACGGCGCAACCAGTTTTGAATTCCACAAACAGCTGGCGCAAACCGCCGAACGCGGGCTGTTTGATGCTTACTTCCTGGCCGATGGCCTGGCGATTCCGGCTTCCGGCGTGACCGATGGCGGTACCGCCAAGGTGGCCGGTTTTGAACCGGTGACGCTGTTTTCCGCGCTGGCCCCGCTGACCAACAATATCGGCTTTATCGCGACTGCCTCGACCACTTATGAAGAGCCGTACAACCTGGCGCGCAAGTTTGCCTCGCTGGATTTAATCTCCGGCGGCCGTGCAGGCTGGAACGTCGTGACCACGGCGACGGAGGCTGCGGCGCATAACTTCAACCTCGATACTCAGCATCCGCACGAATATCGCTATCAGCGGGCGAAAGAGCACGTTGAAGTGGTCAAAAAGCTGTGGGACAGCTTCGAGGATGACGCGTTCCTGCGCGATAAAGCCTCCGGCCAGTTCTTTGATCGCAATAAAGTGCACGACACGAATCACGTCGGCAAATTCTTTAAAGTTCGCGGGCCACTGAATGTGCCGCGTTCTCCTCAGGGCCAGCCGGTGATCGTGCAGGCCGGACAATCTGAAAGCGGACGTGCGCTGGCGGCTGCCACCGCCGAAGTCATTTTCACCTCACACCAGCATCTCGAGACGGCGCAGGCCTTCTATCGCGATATTAAATCTCGCGCCAGAGCAGCAGGCCGTAACCCGGATCACGTGCTGATCATGCCCGGTGTCGCGCCGTTTATTGGCCGTACCGAAGAAGAGGCCAAAGAGAAATACCACAGGCTGACTTCGCTTATCGTCGAAGCCGACGGCATTGCGCTGCTGAACGGCCTGGCCGGTGGGGGGATCGACCTGGGTAAATTCGATCCTGATGGCCCGCTGCCGCCGCTGCCGGTGACCGAAGGGATGAAATCGCGTCCGGAGCTGATCCGCCAGATCGCCGACGAAAACAACTTCACCATTCGCCAACTCTACCAGTGGGTTGCGACCGCGCGCGGGCACTTTACCGTGGTGGGAAGCGCGGAACAGGTGGCCGACACGCTGCAGGCGTGGTTTGAGAACGAGGCCGCAGACGGTTTCAACGTGCTGCCGCCGTGGCTGCCGGGCGGGCTGGATGACTTTATCGAGCTGGTGGTGCCTATTCTGCAAAAACGCGGCCTGTTCCGTACCCAGTATGAAGGCAAAACGCTGCGCGAAAACCTGGGGCTGCCGTTTGCCGATAACCGCTACAGCGCCGCGCGCAATGCCAAAGTGGCTTGAGGAGGATCTATGTTCTATTCCACCACCCGAATTCGCCTGAAGGCTCGCCAGACAACCGCGCCTGCCTACCGGCAATGGTATCAGCGCAGCCTGTCGCTGATTGCTCGCTACGGCCTGCTGGTGCTGTTTTTTGCCGGCTGGCAAATCGCCAGCACCGCAGGCTGGCTTAACGCAGCGGTGATCCCGCCGCTGGATAAAATCTTTGCCGCGCTGTGGAACGGTATTACTCAGGGCGCACTGCTGGGTGACATCACCATCAGTTTACAGCGCGCCGGGTTAGCCTTTGCCGCCGCTATCGTGGTGGGGATTCCGCTGGGGCTGTTTATGGGACAAATACGCCCGCTGGAGCAGGCGCTGGATCCTATCTTACAGCTCTTCCGCCAGACCTCGGCGCTGGCGCTGTATCCCATCTTTATCCTGCTGCTGGGCCTGGGCGAAACGTCAAAAGTGTTCGTTATCTTTTGGGCGGCGCTGTTCCCGATTCTGCTGTCGACCATTAGCGGTGTGAAAGAGGTGGATGGCAAGCTGCTGGAGATGGCGCGGACCTTCGGCGCCGGACGACTGACGCTGTTTTACCGGGTGATTGTTCCTGCCTCGGTGCCGTCCATCTTTGTTGGGCTGCGTCTTTCCGCGACGACCGCGCTGCTGCTGCTGATTGCCGCAGAAATGATTGGCGCGAATCAGGGGATCGGTTTCCGGGTGATGAATGCGCAATATAACTTCCAAATACCGATGATGTTCGCGGCGATATTCCTGCTGGCGTTTGCCGGGCTATTAGCGAACGCCATTCTGGTCCTGTTGCAGCGTCGTCTGTGTCGCTGGAACTCACGTAACCATTAATTTTGCACGTTATTTTGCGTTTTTAAATTAAGCCTGATGGGAATTTCAATAATGAAAAAACAGATCTCTTTTGTGTGGGTGGCGATACTTTTCCTCTTTGGCATCAGCACATCAGTGCGGGCTCAGGAAGCGGTCACGATGCGCTATATGGCGAGCTACGGCGGTATTTCCGCCCACGAATTAGCCGACGCGCTGGGTTATTTTAAGGATACCGGGGTGTCGATCAAAAATGCCGGTTATGCCAGCGGTGGCCCGGAGTCTTTATTTGCGCTGGCGTCGAACAGCATTGATATCGGATCGGCAGCCACGCCTGCGGTGATTAACGCCATTGCTAACGGTAACGATTTTGTCGCCGCTTACCCTACCAACGGTATTAACGAGACCACCAAATCTATCTTCTACGTGAAGGAAGATAGCCCGATTAAATCGATCAAAGATTTAGCCGGAAAAAGCGTGGCGGTGAATACGCTGGGGGCGCACCTGGATTACACGTTACGCGAGGCGCTGCGTCAGGCCCATCTGCCGGAAAACGCGGCGAAACCGGTGGTCGTGCCGGGCCCGCAGCTGGAACAAACTTTACGCTCTGGTCAGGTCGACGTTGCGGCATTTGGCTACTGGCAAACCACTTTTGAAGGGTCGGCGCGCAGCCACGGCGGCCTGCGTCCAATCTTCAACGATGCCGACGTACTCGGGCCGATTGCCGGCGGCTTCACGGTGCTGCGTGCTGACTTCGTTAAGCAGCACCCTGATGCGGCGCGCATCTTCGTGGTGGAGTCGGCGCGTGCCCTGGACTACGCTCGCGACAATCCGGAAAAAGTGCGCGAAATTATGGCCAAAATCCTTAAGGAACGCGGTGAAAACCCGGAGGTCGCGAAATACTTTACCGGCTACGGCGTGCGTAAAGGCGGCCAGTCTGAACCACACGACGTGCAGTTCTGGCTGGATATCCTCGAGCGTGATGGCGTGCTGAAAAAAGGTCAGCTCAAGGCCTCTAATATTTTGCTGAAAACGGAAGGTGTGTGATGACAGCGACACTTCAGACGCCACGCGGCGATATTTCGATTCGTAGCTTACGCAAAACGTTCTCGCTGGAAGGTAAACCGTTCGACGTTTTCCGCGACCTGAACTTACAGATTGAGAGCGGGCAGAGCATTGCCATCGTTGGGCCGAGCGGCTGCGGGAAAACCACGCTGCTGCGTATTCTGGCGGGGCTGGAAACGCCGGATGCGGGCGACGTGGTGATTGACGGTCAGGCGGTGCATGGCATGAGCCGCGAGCGCGCGGTGATTTTCCAGGAGCCACGCCTGCTGCCATGGCTGACGGTGCTGGAGAATGTCAGCTTCAGCCTCGACGTACAGGGTGTGCCGCGCAAGCAGGCCAGAGCGCGGGCGAAAGAGGCGATTGAGCTGGTGGGCCTCAGCCACTGCGAGCAGGCGCTACCGAACCAGCTTTCCGGCGGCATGGCTCAGCGTGTGGGAATTGCCCGCGCCCTGACCATTCAGCCAGAAATTCTGCTGCTGGATGAACCGCTGGGCGCGCTGGATGCGATGACTAAAATCACCATGCAGGAAGAACTGGTCCGTATTCGTGATGCGGAAAAGATGACGATGGTGCTGGTGACGCACGATCTGGAAGAGGCGATTTATCTCGCTGACCGGGTGCTGATTCTGCCGAAAATTAAGGGCGACCCGATTCGCACGATTGAAGTTTCGCTGCCACGCCCGCGCGAACGTAGCAGCACAGAGTTCGTCGTCCTGCGTCAGCAATTAATGGCTGAGTTTGGTCTGCATTAATTATTGTTTGTAATATGCGTGGCTTAATTTAATTTCCGCGCAAACTGTAAGGCTGCTTTTTTTAATTAAAAAAAGCAGCCAAAGTCTATTTGTTAATGTTTTTTGTTAAATAATGGGTGATATTTTAAAATAATGTAAAAGTGCGCTACTATTGTCGCACTCATTACATTTAGCTATGCGAATATCATCATTATGCCTGCTATTAATAAAAAACTATTTTCTCTCGCCACCATCGCCCTGCTGGTCAATTCCGCTGCTTACGCCAATACTGAAACCACGCAAAAAACCGATGTTCTGCTCATCGGCGGCGGCATCATGAGCGCCTCCCTGGGCACCTGGCTTCAGGAGCTGCAGCCGGACTGGAAGCAGGTGATGGTCGAGAAACTCGATAAAGTCGCATTAGAATCATCTAACGGCTGGAATAACGCCGGCACCGGCCACTCGGCTAACATGGAATTAAACTACACGCCGCAGCGCCCGGACGGCAGCATTGATGTCACTAAAGCGCTGGAAATTAACGAACAGTTTATGATCTCCCGCCAGTTCTGGTCGGCGCAGGTGAAGCGCGGCGTATTGAATAATCCGCACTCCTTTATTAATTCCACTCCACATATGAGTTTTGTGTGGGGCGATAAAAATGTGGAATATCTCGGCAAGCGCTACGATGCGCTGCAAAAAACCACGCTGTTCCAGGGCATGAAATTCTCTACCGATCATCAGCAAATTGCCCAATGGGCGCCGCTGGTCATGGCCGGTCGCGATCCGCAGCAGAAAGTGGCTGCCACCTGGACGCCGGTGGGTACTGACGTCAACTATGGCGAAATTACCCGCCAGCTGATTGGTAGCCTGCAAAAGAACGAACACTTTACGCTGCAAACCTCCTCTGAAGTGACCGAGTTTAAGCGCAACGGCGATAACTCGTGGCACGTGACCATTGAAGACGTCAACAGCGGCAAACAGCATGCTATTGACGCGAAGTATGTCTTCATCGGCGCAGGCGGTGGCGCATTGAAGCTGCTGCAAAAAACCGGTATTCCGGAAGCGGATAACTATGCGGGCTTCCCGGTGGGCGGTTCCTTCCTGATGACTGAAAACCCGGACGTGACCCGTCAGCATATGGAGAAAGTCTACGGTCAGGCTTCCGTGGGCGCGCCGCCGATGTCGGTGCCGCACATTGATGCGCGCTTTATCGACGGTAAACGCGTGGTGCTGTTCGGGCCGTTCGCGACCTTCTCCACGAAGTTCCTGAAACAAGGTTCGTTCTTCGATCTGCTGAGCACGACCACCACCAGCAACGTCATGCCGATGACCCACGTGGGTCTGGATAATTTCGACCTGGTGAAATACCTCATCAGCCAGGTGATGTTGAGCGACGACGATCGTTTTGCGGCGCTGAAAGAGTATTACCCGCAGGCGCGTAAAGAAGACTGGAAGTTGATTCAGGCCGGTCAGCGCGTGCAGATCATCAAGAAAGATGCCGATAAAGGCGGCGTGTTGAAGCTGGGGACCGAAGTGGTGGTGGATCAGCAGCGTACCATTTCGGCGCTGCTGGGCGCATCTCCGGGTGCTTCTACCGCCGCGCCTATCACCCTCAACGTGATTAAGAAACTGTTCCCGGAACAGTTCAACTCACCGGAGTGGCAGAGCAAAATCCACAGTATCGTCCCGAGCTTTGGCCAGAACCTTAACGGCAACGTCGCGCTGACCCAACAGGTATGGAACGACACCGCCGCGACGCTGGAACTGACCAAACCGCCGGTGATCCAGATGCCAGCCGCCCCGGTAGCGCAGGCTAAACCGGCTGAAGAGCAGCCAGCCAGCGCGTCGCCGCAGCACGATATGGCGCTGTAAAAACTCACCGTCTCATCCGGGCTACGATCGGTAGCCCGGAGCTTGTCTCTAAGCCCTCGTCCCGATGACGAACCCGCCCTCATCAATAAAATTGTTGGGTATAATATCTATTATTTATATTTCTTAATATAAATATATTCATAATGAATTATTTCTTTCATCTGAAATACGGGTGTTACAACGACGGTCACATATTTATTTTGCTAGCCAGATTATCCATGTGTGCAGCATGAAAAAGAATCCCCATGCCTTTAAAATCCACCTTGCTTAGACATGACATTCTTTTATTATTTGCCATAAGGTTACATCATTATGATTCCCAACAAGGCAGTGGAGAAACTCAGCGTATTTGAAAAGGTGGGCTTTAGTTCTGGCGATGCCGCCTGTAACTTGCTGTTTAATCCCATTACGATGTTTTTGGCGTTCTTCTATACTGATATTTACGGTATTAACGCTGGGGTTGTCGCCAGCATATTTTTATTGGTACGTGTAATCGATGCCTTTTTTGATCCACTTTATGGGGCGATGATCGATAAAACAAAAAGTCGTTGGGGGCGCTACCGGCCGTGGATGCTATGGTGTGCAGTGCCTTTTACAATAAGCTGTATGATGATGTTCTACACACCCGATTTAGGGCCGAATGCAAAAATCATCTATGCTTTTTTTACTTATCTGCTGCTCTCATTGCTCTATTCAGCCGTTAATATTCCGTTCTGCTCGCTAGGGTGCGTCATCACTGGCAATGCCAGAGAACGCGTCTCCTGCCAACAGTATCGCTGCATTGCCGGGGCCGTCGCAGGGCTGTTTTGCACCTTTACGTTGCTGCCGCTGGTGCAGTATTTTGGCGGTGGTAATCGGCAAACAGGTTTTTTCTGGGTCGTTACGCTTTATTCTGTTTTAGCGCTGGTGCTGTTTGTTTTCTGCTTTCGCACCACCAGGGAACGCGTGGAGCCGCAAAATGAAAATAATGATGGTATCTTAACGAATCTGAAAAATGCCTTAAAGAACGATCAGCTTATTGTGTGCTCGCTGGGAATGTTTCTTGACTGTTTCCCTTCATTTGTTCGTGGTGCCGTCGCGATTTATTTCGCCAAATATATCATGCATCTTAATGACTGGATGAGCACATTATTTATGAGCCTGGGGATTGTGGCAGGTATTATTGGCTGTCTGATCACCCCACTGTTTACCCGTTATTTTTGCAAGGTTGCGGTATATAAATATGTGAAGCTGTGTCTGGTGGCGTTGTCATTAGCGTTATATTTAATTGATCCGTTGAATCAGACACTTATTTTCTCTTTTTATTTTGTCCTCTCCGTCGTCCACCTGACCAGTGCACCTATTTTATGGAGTTTTGTCGGGGATGCCGATGATTATGGCGAATGGAAATTAAAGAAAAGAATGGCGGGGCTGTGTGCGTCCAGCAACCTGTTTACCCTGAAGGTCTCGCTCGCGGTAAGCGGCGCGCTGGTGGGCGGTATTCTCTCGCTCTACGGTTACGTTCCGGACGCGGCGCAGCAAAGCGAAAGCGCCGTCTCCGGCATTTATCTGCTGATGGCCGGTATTCCCGCGGCGGGCTATGCCGCAAGCTGGATCCTGTTTCAGTTTTTCTACAAGCTCGATCGCCAGACGATGGAGCGTATCGAGCATGAACTGTTCACCGTGTCAGAGGGGACGAAATGAAACACGCTGCAATTCATTATGATAAACACTATGTGATTGGTGATGTCGACCCCCGACTGATGGGATCGTTCGTTGAGCATCTGGGGCGTTGCCTTTACGGCGGGCTATATGAACCGGAACATCCGCAGGCGGACGCCTTAGGATTTCGCAACGATGTGAAGGCGCTGATGCATGAAGCCGGCATCAGCGGAGTGCGCTATCCGGGGGGAAATTTTGTCTCTGGCTATCAGTGGCAGGACGGCGTGGGACCAAAAGCGCAGCGTCCGGTTAAAAAGGATATGGCGTGGAGCATGCTCGAGACCAACGAGGTCGGTACCAATGAGTTTGCCGCCTTTGCCAGAGATGCGGGCGTTGAGCTGATCATGGCCTGTAATCTCGGCACCGGCACGCCGATGGCTGCCGGAGAGCTGGTGGATTATTGCAATACGCCATCCGGTACCTACTGGGCCGAACTGCGCCGTTCGCATGGCGTTGAAACACCCCATGATATTCGTTTGTGGTGTCTTGGTAATGAGATGGATGGTAAGTGGCAAATAAGCGCCATGACGGCGCAGGAATATGCCCGTAAAGCACGAGAGGCCGCAAAAATTATCAAGTGGATGGACCCGCGTGCACAGACCATCGCCTGTGGATCCTGCACGAACGAAGAGGGGCACCTCACCTTTGGCGAGTGGGATCGGATCGTTCTTGAGACTTGCTATGACGATATTGATTATATTTCGCTACATCGCTATCTGAACTACCGCCAGAACAAGCTGCTGGTGTATGCGGCCCATGAAGATGAACGTGATATTCCGTGGCTGTTCGCAGATCTACGCCGTTATCTCGATACGGTGATTGCCGCCTGTGATTTTGTGAAAGGCCGTCGTCATTCGGATAAAGAGATCAACATCAGCTTTGATGAATGGGGCGTGGTAACAGAGTCTGGTGCCGTACCGGGAGGTCAGCAGCAAACCTACGGCTATGCCAGTTTCACGCAGCTGGATGCGGTGGTGTACGGTGGTGTGCTTTGTACATTTCTCAACTATGCGCAGCGGGTAAAAATCGCCTGCCAGTCGCTGCTGGTCAATGAAGGTGGGATGATTTCGACCCAGCCCGGCGGAGGCGCCATTCGCCAGGCGACGTTTTATCCTTTCCGCGATGTGGCCCGCTATGCGAAAGGGGCTTCGTTGCGTCCGATAACGAATATCGAAGCCGTTAAAACCGGGCATCACGGCGAACATGTCGCGCTGGAAACGGCGGCAACGTTTGATGAGGCCAGCGGGCGGCTCGCGGTGTTTATCGCCAACCATGATTTGAACGATGATTATGCGTTACAGCTACGGCTGAACAGCTTCACGACGTTAAAAGCGATTTCGCATACGCTGTTGTATAGCGAAGATTACCGCGAAGGGAACACCTTCGAACAACCCGATAATGTTGTCCCGGTTATGCTGCCTTGCGCTGAACTGCAGGACGGTATGCTGAAGATGGTGGTGAAACGGCACTCGTGGAACGTACTGATTTTTGAGGCGTCGTAAGCAGAGCGAAACGGGCAGCGCTGGCTGCCCGTTTGTTGTTCAACCTAAAAACATCACCGATACGCACATCAACCCGACAATCAGCGTAATCAGGCTACCGATAGAGCGGTAGGGCTTCAGCGCCGGGATCAGGTAAGTCGACAGCGTCGGCATGATAAACAAAATCATGGCGATCAGCGGGCCGCTGATGGCGTAAATCATCGAAATGGCATTCGGGTTGATGCAGCAGACGATGAACGTTACTGCGGAGACCAGCATGATAGACAGCCCGCGATTGAACGAGCGGCTCTTACGCACGCCAACCTGGTTCAGCGACGCTTTCACCATCTCACTCGCTCCTTCAATCACGCCAAAATAGGTGCCGAGGAACGATTTTGACATCGCCACGACCGCCACAATAATGCCGGAAATCGACAGCCAGCCTGGTGAGTCAGGCATCATCGATAGCGCAGAGAGGATGGTGACGCCTTCCTCTTTTGCCGTATTAATGTACGACGGCGGAATCGAAAGCAGGCAGCTGAACACAAAGAACAGCACGCTCAGGCAGATAACCAAGTACGCTACCTTCATGATTTTTTTGCATTTACCCATGGCTTGCTCGCCGTATTTCTCTCGACGGTCGATGGCGAAGGTCGAAATAATCGGCGTATGGCTAAAAGCGAAAACCATCACGGGAATGGACAACCACACCTGATGCAAAGTGTGCGTGTTGACCTCCATCTGCGTGGTCAGCAGCGACGGCTGCCAGCTTCCGGTCAAATAGAGCGATAAGAACAGGAAGTAGGCGATCAGCGGGAACACCAGCATGCCCATGACGCGGATAGTGGTCTGGCGACCGGTCAGGAAGATCAGGTTCAGCAACAGCACCACGCCCAGGCTAATCAATGCACGCAAGGGTAAATCGACGGGCGTATAGCGGGCAATCTGCTCGGCCAGGGAATTGGTGATAGCGACGGCGTAGATTAGCACCACCACGAAGAAGGCAATGAAATAGAGCGCGGTGATTAAACTGCCGATCTTTTTGCCATAGTAGTGGGTGACGGCGCCAGTAATGCCAACGCTTGCCGGAGTGTTAGCGGAAAGGATGAACTGACATAAAGCGCGGTGTGGCCAGTAGGTTAACGGCCATGCCACCAGTGCGGTGATAAACAGAACTACCGCACCGGCGGCCCCTAGCTGGATGGGCAGGAAAAGGGTTCCCGCTCCGACGGCAGTGCCATATAGGGCAAAGCTCCATAGAGTTTCGTCTTTAGACCAAATTTTAGACATTATCTGAATATATCAACCATAAAACCAAAAAAATGGCGGACAATTTACCATAATTAGCTTTTCGTGTGGCTGAACATTTTCAGGCCGCTTGTTATCGGCCTGAAAAGAAGACTAATTTTGTGCGTAAAGATTCTGTTGGCGGCGTTTGATGATGCGATCGCGCAGCGTATCGTACGCCCAGTTGTAGAGCATGGTGTAAGGCAGGAAAAACAGGAAGAAGCCAATCTCCAGCGTGAGTGCCTGCAGCAGCGTTACGCCCAGCACGAACGACACGATGCTGACGCCAATAACGATAAACCCACACTCGAATCCCAGGGCGTGCAGGGCACGCACTTTTGCCGTCCGCTTTACGCGAGTGACCGGCCACAGGCGGTCAAAAACGGCGTTGTAGATGATGTTCCACACCATGGCGGTGGTGGCCAGAATAATCGTGAGTCCCCCCATTTCCAGTACGGACCGTTGCATCAGCCAGGCGGCGGTAGGGGCGAGGATCGCGGTGGCGATCCCTTCAAAACACACGGCATGGAAAATACGCTCCGGCAGCTTTCTGCGATGTAATGAATCGTGTTGCATCTGATGACCTTCGTTTTATTGAACACTGTTATGCGCATTTTATGGGTAAATGTGATAAGTAAAAGATAGAATCCATCGATAAAGTAGATACTTCATGCGCTATTCCCCCGAAGCTCTGACCGCCTTCGTTGAAACCGTCTCCTGCGGATCCTTTTCCGCCGCGGCACGCCGTCTACGCAAAAGTCAGTCGACGATCAGCACCGCCATCGCTCATCTGGAGGTGGATCTCGGCGTCACGCTATTCGATCGCTCTGCGCGCCAGCCGGTATTGACCCCGGAAGGTCAGCGGGTGCTGAGCTACGTGCAGGCGATCCTCGCCGCCAGCGAACGGCTTGATGAGCTGGCGGTTTCATTGAGCGGTGAAACGGAAGCGCGGCTGACTTTTGTGCTGTCGGATACTCTGCATCCGGACGTGCTGGAAGATCTGCTGGCGCAGTTCGATCGTCGTTTCCCGCATACCGAGTTTGAATGTCTGGTGGGGGAGGATGATGATGTGATCGATCTGTTGCAAAAAGGCCGCGCGCAGGTGGGGTTGATTGAAGCGCGCGACGACTACCCTACCGATATTGGTCATACCCGTCTGCCGATGCAGACGCGCATGGCGGTCTATGTCTCTCCCGATCATCCTCTGACCGCGCAGACACGCGTGGAGTGGGAGCAACTGCGCACGTGGCGCGAGCTTCGGTTGAATACCTATCTGGAGAATCGCACCGCACCCGCGCGCGGGCCAGTATGGTCGGCACCCAACTATCTGATGCTGCTGAGCATGGCGGCGCAGGGGCTGGGATGGTGCGTATTGCCCTGTGCGCTGGTGGATGAATTTGCCAGTTCGGCGGAGCTGACTATGCTGGATATTACAGGCTGGCCCATGTCGGTTTCTATCGATTTGCTCTGGCATAAAGAGGCTCCCCTGGGGGCGGCGGGGAGCTGGCTACGTCAGTACCTCCAGCAGGTGTCGACGTAGCGCAGACGATAAGCAATTCCTTTGTGATAAGACTCACTTTTTTTAAACAATTGCGAAAAAAGTTGATAACAATCATCTACTATACGCAGGTTATTTTGCGCTGAGGTTGAGATGAAAGATGTCGTTATCGTAGGTGCTGTCCGTACGCCCATCGGCTGTTTTCAGGGGGCGCTGGCGCGTCATTCCGCCGTCGAACTGGGTAGCCTGGTGATCAACGCGTTGGTCGAACGCAGCGGCATTGCCGCGACGTCGATCGACGAAGTGATTATTGGTCAGGTTCTGACCGCAGGTACCGGGCAAAACCCGGCGCGGCAGTCTGCGATAAAAGGCGGTCTGCCAAATACCGTATCGGCCATCACCATTAACGACGTCTGTGGGTCGGGGCTGAAGGCGCTGCATCTGGCGACCCAGGCGATTCAATGCGGTGAAGCGGATGTGGTTATCGCCGGCGGGCAAGAAAATATGAGCCGCGCGCCGCACGTGTTGACCGACAGCCGCACCGGCGCGCAGTTGGGCAATAGCCAACTTATCGATAGCCTGGTGCATGATGGCCTGTGGGACGCCTTCAACGATTATCACATGGGCGTCACGGCGGAGAATCTGGCGCGTGAATATGGCATCAGCCGTGAGCAGCAGGATGCCTGGGCGTTAAGCTCGCAGCATAAAGCCCGCAAGGCTATCGATTCGGGGCGTTTTCGCGACGAAATCGTTCCGGTGATAAACCCACAGCCTGGCGGTCAGCCGCAAATTGTGGATACCGATGAGCAGCCGCAAACCGATGCTAGCGCGGAAGCACTGGCGCGGCTGAGCCCGTCGTTCGATCTGTCGGGCTCGGTGACGGCGGGTAACGCTTCATCCATTAACGACGGCGCGGCGGCAGTGTTGATGATGAGCGAAAGCAAAGCGCTTGAACTGGGGTTACCTATCCTGGCGCGGATCCGTGCGTTTGCCAGCGTGGGGGTGGATCCGGCGTTGATGGGGATTGCACCGGTTTATGCCACGCGACGGTGCCTGGAGCGCGCAGGCTGGCAGTTGAATGAGGTGGATTTGATTGAGGCCAACGAAGCTTTCGCCGCGCAGGCCATTTCGGTGGGTAAAATGCTGGAATGGAACGAACAGAAGGTCAACGTCAACGGCGGAGCGATCGCTCTGGGGCATCCGATAGGCGCATCGGGCTGCCGAATTCTGGTTTCTCTGGTTCACGAGATGATTAAACGCGATGCGCGCAAAGGCCTGGCGACGCTGTGCATCGGTGGTGGTCAGGGGGTTGCCCTTGCCGTCGAGCGAGACATTCAGTAAATCTGCTTTAGTTTCTCCATTCTATTTTTTCCTTCAGAAAGACCTCATTCGAGGTCTTTTTTTGTTTATATACGCAGGGTTAAGAGACTAGGAAAGGAATTGTGTCTAGTTTCTTCCTTTATATATTTATTTTTATTTGTGTCATCTGTAAGAGATATGAATGAGTAAATGCTTAGCCGAATCATTGATTAAACATAAATTATTACTATTGCTAAGAATAACTCATGTTACTTCTTTTTTGGTAAGTTCATGTA
>NZ_CBDKZX010000020.1:0-54497 GCF_965301105.1 Kluyvera sp. | reverse complement strand
CCGAACAGCGGCCACAGGCTCTTCACGCCGCCCAGCGGGTCAACCACGCCTTGATACAGCAGGTAGCCCCACAGACCGACGCAGCCCGCGGTAGCGACCACGCCAGCCACCAGAGAGTCGGTTTTCTTCAGGAACGGCACGAAGTTACCGAGCAAATCCTGCAGCATAAAGCGGCCCGCACGGGTACCGGCGTCCAGCGCGGTGAGGATAAACAGCGCTTCGAACAGAATACCGAAGTGGTACCAGAAGCCCATGTCAGCCATCGGCAGGACTTTGTGGAACACGTGAGCAATACCGACAGCCAGCGTAGGCGCGCCGCCCGCGCGGTTCAGGACCGACGGTTCGCCGATGTCTTTCGCGGTTTGCAGGATCTGCTCTGGCGAAATCACGAAGCCCCAGGAACTGACGGTCGCCGCCGCATGCGCGGTCACATCTTTCAACTGCGCAGCAATCAGCGCCGCGTTCTCACCGCCCATTTCGTGCAGGTTCGGCATTGTGATGCCAAGGCCCGCTGGCGGGGTGTTCATCGCAAAGTACAGGCCAGGCTCGATAATGGAGGCCGCAACCAGCGCCATAATCGCCACGAAGGACTCCATCAGCATCGCGCCGTAACCGATAAAACGCGCGTCGGTTTCATTCGCCAGCAGCTTCGGCGTGGTGCCGGAGGAGATCAGCGCGTGGAAGCCTGAAACGGCGCCACAGGCGATGGTGATAAACAGGAACGGGAACAGCGCGCCTTTCCACAGCGGGCCGGTACCGTCGATGTACTGGGTTACCGCCGGCATTTTCAGATCCGGGTTGAGGATCACGATGCCCAGCGCCAGGCCGACGATAACGCCGATTTTCAGGAAGGTGGCGAGGTAGTCGCGCGGTGCCAGAATCAGCCATACCGGCAGCAGAGCGGAGATAAAGGCGTAGCCAATCAGCGCGAAGGTGATGGTGGTGTCTTTAAAGGTCAGCGCCGGGCCCCAGTACGGGTCGTGGGCAATCACGCCGCCGAAGTAGATGGAAGCCACCAGCAGCACGATACCAATTACCGACACTTCACCGACGCGGCCCGGGCGGATAAAGCGCATGTAGATACCCATAAACAGCGCAATCGGCACGGTCGAGCAGACGGTGAACACGCCCCACGGGCTTTCCGCCAGCGCTTTCACCACGATCAGCGCCAGCACGGCGAGGATGATGATCATAATCAGGAAGCAGCCGAACAGGGCAATCGAACCCGGCACGCGGCCCATCTCTTCTTTAACCATCTCGCCCAGCGAGGAACCGTTACGGCGCGTGGAGATAAACAGCACCATAAAGTCCTGCACCGCGCCCGCGAGCACCACGCCCGCCAGCAGCCACAGCGTACCCGGTAGGTAGCCCATCTGCGCGGCCAGTACCGGCCCCACCAGCGGACCTGCGCCGGCAATCGCGGCGAAGTGGTGGCCGAACAGCACGTAGCGGTTGGTCGGCACGTAGTTCAGGCCATCGTTGTTAATGACCGCCGGCGTCGCGCGCGTCGGGTCGAGCTTCATCACCTTCTGGGCGATGTACAGGCTGTAGTAGCGATAGGCCACCAGATAAACGGAAACCGACGCCACGACGATCCACAGGGCACTGACGTGCTCACCGCGGCGCAGAGCGACGACCGAGAGGCAAAACGCACCGATGATTCCGAGAATCACCCAGGGTATGTGCTTGAATAGCTTTTTCGTATCCATAGTAAAACCTGGTTTTTAAGATTAATAATCAGCCGAAGCTGCCGTTGTTTTTTGGGTTTGGGGGTTGAGGAGGTCTTGATTCTGCTGATGAGTTTGCCAGACCTACGCGCGCGTAAAGTTGGGTAAATGGGTGAGCGGTTAAAAGCGGAGGCTAAGCGGTCACTTTTCGCGGTAAGCGGTTGGGCAACCTTTGTCCTACGCGGAAATATGTGATTGAGATCGCAAGTTTTTTTCCCGTCGCCGTTTCCCTACGCGCAACTACGTATGATTAAAAACCAATAAAAAACACTATTGTCACTAATTGATCACAACTCAGGGGGATGACCGTCTCCACACCGCCGCTTTTTCCCGACTATTGGCTCAACCCGGCCGGTGAGCCATTCAGCCCGCTGGCCTGTACCCCTAAAAAGGATTAACACAATGAATAATAAGCGGCTAAAAGCACTTTGTTGGGTTCTGGGCGCAGGAATCTTGTGGCCAGCGGTAGGGCACTCCGCCACGGAATTACGCATGTCGTGGTGGGGCGGCAACCAGCGCCATCAGGCGACCACCGAGGCGATTAAAGCCTTCGAAGCACAGAACCCTGACGTCAAAATCAATACCGAACCGAGCGGCTGGGATGGTTACTTATCGCGTTTGAGTACCCAACTGGCAGGGAACACCGAACCGGACGTGATGCAGATTAACTGGAACTGGCTGGTGATGTTCTCAAAAAACGGCGACGGGTTTTACGATATTAACCGCCAGTCGTCGATTATCGACCTTAGCCAGTTCTCCAGTCAGGGCAAACAGCTGGTGACGATGAACGGCAAGCTGAACGGCGTGCCGGTGGCCATGACCGGTCGCTCGATGTACTACAACCCCGAACTGTGGAAAAAAGCGGGCGTTGCCTATCCGCAAACCTGGGAGCAGATGATTGCCGCGGGGCCGGTGTTTAAAACCAAGCTGGGAGACGACTACTACCCGTTTATCCTCGCCAATCACGACACCACCATCATGACGTTTCTGAACTCCTATATGGTGCAGAAATACAATATCCCGATGATTGACCCGCAGAAGAAAGACTTCACCTACACCCGTGAGCAGTGGCTGGACTATTTCGGCATGTATAAGAAGCTGGTGGACAATCATGTTATTCCGTCGATGAAGTACCTTTCGTCCTTTGGTAAAGCCAACGCCTGGGAAATTAAACCGTGGCTGGACGGCAAAATTGGCGGCGTGCACACCTGGAGCACCGACGGCACCTTTGCCGGTAGCCTGCGCGCGCCTGCGCATCTGGAAGTGGGGCCTTATCCAATGCTGCCCGGCGCGACCGATGCCGGCATCTTCTTTAAACCGGCGATGATGTTCTCCATCGGTAAAAACAGCAAACACCCGGAGCTGGCGGCGAAGCTGATTAACTTCCTGCTTAATGACCCACAGGGCATTAAAGCGATGGGCCTCCAGCGCGGCGTACCGCTGAGCGCCGAGGCGGTCAAGGTCTTGCAGCAGGAAGGCGTGTTGGATAACAGCCAGATTCAGGTGCAGGGGCTGGCACAGGTGGATCAACTGATGGGCAAAATCGAACCGTCACCGTGGTTTGAAAACCCGCAGCTGCTGTCCTACTTCCTTGATGCCGTTCAACGCTATGACTATGGGCAGCTCACCCTCGAACAACTGGCCGATGAATTCCCTCAGCGCGCGCAGCGTGTGCTGAAAAAGATCATGTAATTGAGGTGGTTATGTCGCAATTATTAAAAGAGTCCATTTTAAGCAAGCTGGATACCCTGTTTAATGAAGTGATTGTGGTACGCACCGATGACGCCGAGCTGAAAAAACAGAAAGTTATCGCTTCTGACCTGTCGATTGAAAACTGGGACTGGTCGCAGGGCGTGGGGATTTACGGTATCTGGCGTCTCTATCAGATTACCCGTGAGCCGCGCTACCTTGACTATCTGAAGGGCTGGTTCTCACGGCGCATGGCCGAAGGGCTGCCGGAGAAAAATATCAACCGGATGGCGCCGATGCTGACCGCCACCTGTATGGCGGCGGAACTCGGCGAAACGGGCTGGCTGGCGGATATCGCCGAGTACGCCGACTGGATCGACACGCGCCTGCTGCGCACGCAGGAAAACGGCTATACCCACTGTACCAGCGACCATCTCAACGAAGAGCAGCTGTGGGTCGACACGCTGTTTATGAGCGGCCTGTTCCACGCCAGAGCGTCGCAGCTGCTCAATAAACCGCACTACATGGACGATGTGGCGTATCAGTTCTTACTGCACATCAAATACCTCGTCGACCGTCGCAGCGGGCTGTGGATGCACGGCTGGAGCTTTATCGAGCACAATAACTACGGCGCGGCGCTGTGGGGGCGCGGTAACGGCTGGGCGGCGGTCGGCAGCGTCGATTTTCTGGAGATGGCGAACGCGGATACCGCCAACACGCGGTTTATCCGCGAGGCGTTTCTCCGCCAGATGCAGGCGGCGGTGCACTACCAGCATAACAACGGGATGTGGTCGACGTTAATCGATCACCCTGAGAGCTATCAGGAGGCGTCGGGGACCGCGGGGCTGACCTATGCGTTGCTGAAAGGCGCGCGGCTGGGTCTTTTGGATAACCGCTGCCGCGACGCGGGTTGGGCGGGCATCCAGGCGCTGATTGCACGGATTAACGATCAAGGGGAAGTGGCTGACGTGTCGGCGGGCACATCGGTGGGGCGCGACCTCCAGCACTATCTGGATATTCGCGTTCGTCAGCGCGCCTACGGGCAGTCGCTGGCCATGCTGGCGCTAGGGGAAGCGCTTGCCCATTTAAACGGATAACTTAAGGACAAGGTCATGACGACAAACCCTTGCGCGGTGCTGAGCGTCGAGGAAGAGCAAAACATTCTGGCGCGGATCCATGATCCGCGCATTCCTTCAGCCGAGGTGAACGTGCGCGATTTTGGCGCCGTCGGCGACGGCGTCACGCTGGACACGCAGGCGATTCAGCGGGCTATCGCTTATCTCCACCGCCAGGGCGGCGGCAGGGTGATTGTGCCCGCCGGGCGCTATCTTACCGGCTCTCTGGCGCTGCTCAGTCATATAAATCTGCATCTGGACAGCCCGCAGAGCGTGCTGTTGTTCACGACCGAGACCACCGAAGCGCACTACCCGCTGGCCTTCGGCCACTGGGAGTGCTCGCCGCTGTGGAACTACCGGGCGCTGATTTACGCCTGTGATGCGCAAAATATTGCGCTCACCGGGCGAGGCGTGCTGGACGGTCAGGCCAGCGACGGCGTCTGGTGGCACTGGACGCATCAGATTGAGCACGCCTGGTCGACCTCCGCCCGCAACCTGCAGCGCCCCGCCAGCCTGCGGCTGCGTGAAATGAACCTCAACGGTGTGCCGGTGGCGGAGCGGCGCTTTGGCGACGGGCACTACCTGCGGCCCATGTTTATCCAGACGCTGCGCTGTCAGAACGTGCTGCTGGAAGGCGTCACGCTACGCAATTCGCCGATGTGGCAGGTGAATCCGGTCATGTGTCGCAACGTCACCATCCGACGCATGACGCTACGCTCCCATGGCCACAATAACGACGGCGTCGATCCCGAAAGCTGCTGTGATGTGCTGATTGAAGACAACCTGTTCGACTCCGGCGATGACTGCATCGCCATTAAATCCGGGCGCGATCGCGACGGGCGTGAAGCCAACATTCCCTGTGAAAACATCATCATCCGCAATAACCGTTTTGCCGACGGTCACGGCGGTATTGCGCTGGGCAGCGAGATGAGCGGCGGCATTCGCAACGTCTTCGCCGTGGGGAATGAATTTGACAGTCCGGCGCTAACCTACCCGCTACGTCTCAAAGCTAACGCCTTGCGCGGCGGCGTAATCGAAAACATCTGGCTACGCCACTCACGGGTCAAGCGGGTGCGTGACGCGGTGGTTCACGCCACCATGAACTATGCCGAGGGCGTCTACGGTAGCCATCTACCGCGTTTTCGCAATATCGTGATTGAAGACCTGGAAGCGAGCGGCGGTGAATACGGTCTGTTTATTGAAGGTCTGGCGCAGTCGCCGATTGAAGGTCTGGTGCTGAAGGATATTCGCATCACCGACGTCGACCATCCGCTGCATGCCGCCCACTGGGGCAGCGGCGTGAAGATGGAAAACGTCACCATTAACGGTCTGGCGTACCCTCGACCGGTGCAGCTTTTCATTCGCGGACTGCCGCAGGTGGGCGATTATCTGCGGGCGATTGCGCAGTTGCCGGGTGATGATGAAGCGGTCCTGCATTATTCGTGGTGGCTGGGAAAAACGGCGGAAGGGCCAATGACGCCGCTGGGCGAGGGCGATATTCTGGCGCTGACGCCGACCATGGCCGGGCGCTTCGTGCGCTGCCGGGTCAACCACGGTGAGATGAGCTTGCTGAGTAAGCCGTGGTTGATTCAGCCGGAAGGCAGCATCGATCTGGCGAACGGTAATTCGGTTAATGCCGGTATTTTGCGCGCACGCGGGGTGATCGAAGAGGAAAGCGGCGCGGAGTGTATTACCCGCTTTGAACTGGCGCAGATGATCATTCGTCTGTGGGGATTGCAGTATCAGCCGTCGAATGGCGTCGTCATCCAGGATATTGCGCCGGACTCCGTCTGGTATCCGGGCATTGCCGCGCTGATTCAGCGCGGCATGATGGCGCTGGTGCAGGGGAAATTCCTGCCCGACAGGCCGATCCGCCGTGAAGAAGCGGCCACGGTGGCGATGATGAGCTGCGGCGTATCGTACCGTAACGCATCAACGATGCTGCAATCGACCTTCACAGACGGACGTATCCTGCGCGATATCTACCTGACTAACGCCCAGCGGGCGGTGGCTTTTGGCTTTATGCGCTGCGATGAAGAAGGGCGCTTCCGTCCGCGCCGCTATCTGCGCCGCCATGAGGCGCTGGAGATGCTGTTGGCGATTGGTCACTTCATGGGCGATCAGGATGCGCCGCAGCGGCAGGTGAAGCCGCTGCGCTAGCGAAATTAACGGCGAGCGGTTTGATCGATCGAACGGATCATCGACTGTTTCGCCGTCATTAAATGGTTGCGCAGCGCCAGGGTGGCGTCGATCTCGTTACGGCAGATCAGCGCGATCAGGATCATCATATGTTCGTCAATGGCGATAATATTGCGTTGTTTAAGATCGCTTTCATCCCACTGATAGTGGAAGTGGAAAATAACCGAGATAATCTCCAGTGATTGATTGAAAAATATATTATCAGCAGCCGAAAGTAATAATGCATGAAAATCCCGATCGAGCTGGGAGAATGTTTTTACGTTATCGCCAATGCGATCTCTTAATTGGCGATGATGTTCCAGTAATGTTTTCGCCTGCAGCCAGTGAGGATCGCCATCGGGCAAATTAAGGAAGCGCTGAAGGGCGTGTAATTCCAGCATTTCGCGTAATTCAAAAAGCTGTTCGGCGTAGGCTCGGTCAAATTCTTTCATGCGCCAGAAGCCGCGTTTTTCGCTGACAATCAGATTATAGCGACCAAATTTGAGCAAATATTCCCTGGCGGCTACCGGGCTGACCCCGGCCATTTTTGCCAGCGCTATTTCGCTCATCACTTCTCCGGCCTTCAGCTGCCGCTGGTTAATCATCGAAAAGAACGCCTGTTCAAAAATCTGCGTCTGCTCTTCGAGCGGCGCCTGGGTGCATTCGAAGCCGTCCAGCGCATCGGGTTTACGTAGCACGATGTAATCATTGCCAATTTTTTCCAGCACGCCGCGCTGTTGCAGATGGGTGAGAATGTGCCTGACGGTGGTGCGGCTAATGTTGTACATCTCGGCCAGCGCCGATTGCACCGGCAGCGGAGAGGGGATATGGCCGCGGGCGATACCTTCAATAATCTGGTTCACCACGCTACGGCGTAAATTCTGCGAACGGCTCATGCTGACATCCTCCTGATAATCATTAAAAACGAATTTAAAACCTATTTCTGCGTTGGCATTCACAAGAATTTGTGGCGTGACTGCTGAATTATTACGAAATCCACAATAACAAGGAGAACAAAAAAGGAGAAGTTCAAATGAATATTATGAAAGCGTTAGTTTGTCAGCAACCGGGTGAATGGGCATGGCAATCAAGAAATATTCCAAAGCCACAAAAAGATGAGGTGTTAATAAAAATAAAAACGGTAGGGATATGTGGCACTGATATCCATGCATGGGGCGGTAAACAGCCTTTTTTCAGCTACCCACGGGTATTAGGGCATGAAATTTGCGGCGATATTGTTGAGGTCGGCAGCGAGGCGCAACAATGGCAGATTGGGCAGCAGGTGGCGGTGATCCCCTATGTGGGTTGCAATACCTGTAGCGCCTGTCGCGAGGGGCGCGGCAACTGCTGCGAGAATATCGCGGTGATCGGCGTGCATCGCGACGGCGGCTTTAGCGAATATCTTTGCGTACCGCAGCAGAACGTACTGCTGGCGGAAGGGATTGCGCCGGAAGCCGTTGCGCTCATTGAACCGTTCGCCATCAGCGCCCATGCGGTGCGGCGCGCGGCGGTACGGGCGGGGGATGAGGTGCTGGTAGTTGGCGCGGGGCCAATCGGTCTGGGCGCGGCGGCCATTGCCAAAGCGGAAGGCGCGCGGGTCGTGGTGGCGGATGTCAGCGATGAACGACGTGCGCATGTGACGGATCAGCTGGATCTTCCAGCGCTGGATCCGCTGGCGGCGGATTTCGACGCCCGGCTGCGCAGCCTGTTTGGCGGCAATCTGGCGCAAAAGATCGTGGATGCGACCGGCAATCCGCAGTCAATGAACCGTGCGGTGGATCTGATCCGTCACGCTGGCAGCATCGTGTTTGTTGGTTTGTTTAAGGGCGATCTGCAGTTTTCCGATCCGGAGTTTCATAAAAAAGAGACCACCCTGATGGGCAGCCGCAACGCCACCGCCGAGGATTTTGCCCGCGTTGGCGAACTGATGCGCAGCGGCGAGCTGAGTGCCGGAATGCTACTGACCCACCGGTTGCGCTTTAGTGAACTGGGTAGCACCTTTGAGCGCGACGTCATCAATAATCCACGGTTGATTAAAGGCGTGATAGAGTTTGCAGAGAACATCGACGGCGCCTCCGGGAATTAATGTGATTTAAATCACTGCGTTAACCAAGTAAAACCTGCGCCTCCGTCTACGCTTTATGCCAGTACAACAATAATACGGAGAACTACATGACAACGGTCAACATCGCACTCAACGACGCTTACACGCTGGCCTTCGAGGTCCTGCGTGCCAACGGTTTTTCACAACCTCATGCCGACGCCATCGCGCGTAACGTAACGGCGGGTGAACGCGACGGCTGCGCATCGCACGGCCTGTGGCGTCTGCTCGGCATTGTGGAAACCCTGCGCAAAGGCAAAGTTTCGCCGGACGCCGAACCGACGATCGTCGATCAGGCTCCGGCGATCGTCAAAGCTGATGCGCATGGCGCGTACTCGCTGTGCGCGTATGAACAGGCGCTGCCGCTGCTGATTGAAAAGGCGCGCCACTGCGGCATTGCGGCGTTGGCGATCAACCGTTGCGTGCATTTCTCCGCGCTGTTTGCCGATGTTGAGCCGTTGACCGAGGTTGGGTTGGTGGGCTACGCCTGCACACCGAGCCACGCATGGGTGGCGCCAGCCGGCGGAACCCAGCCGCTGTTTGGCACCAACCCGATTGCGTTTGGTTGGCCGCGTGGCGACAAGCCGCCGTTTATCTTCGATATGGCGACCAGCGCGGCGGCGCGGGGTGAAATTCAGCTCCATCAGCGGGCCGGTAAAGCGATTCCGGAGGGCTGGGGTATCGATAGCGACGGTCAGCCGACCACCGATCCGCAGGCGGTACTCGACGGCGCGATGCTGACATTCGGCGGACATAAAGGATCGGCATTGGCCGCCATGGTGGAGCTGTTCGCCGGGCCGCTGATTGGCGATATGACCAGCGCCGAATCGCTGGCGTGGGATAACGGCGCGGGTGGCCTGCCTTACGGCGGTGAGCTGATTCTGGCGCTTGACCCAGCACGGTTCCTCGGCGATGACGCCACATCCCATCTGGCGCGCGCCGAGACGCTGTTTAGCGGCATGCAGGCGCAGGGGGCGCGACTGCCGGGTGAGCGTCGCTACCAGGCGCGCCAGCAGAGTGAACAGCAGGGGTTGAATCTTTCGCGTAGCCTGTATGAGGAAATCTGCGCGCTGCGTAAATAGCATCTTTGAGTAGGCCGGATAAGGCGGAGCCGCCATCCGGCAATTTGTGCAGCTCTGCCTGGTGGCGCTACGCTTATCAGGCCTACATCCACTCTGGACGCGACGACAACGCCATGGTCTCGCGTCAATCCATAACGTCCGAATATTCCACCTTCCCCGCGTATTAATAGTCACATTTTCTATAAAGTTTTTCCTTTCGCCGCCGAAAATTCGTTATTCGTCTGGAGGAAAGAGAAACATGTTAAAGCGTATTAAAATCGTCACCAGCCTTGTGCTGGTTTTGGTGTTGTTTGGCTTGTTGCAAATGGTCTCAGGGGGCCTGTTCTTTAACTCACTGAAGCATGACAAAGAGAACTTCACTATCTTACAAACCGTGCGTCAGCAGCAGTCCGGGCTGAACGGCAGCTGGGTTGCCCTGCTGCAAACCCGCAACACGCTTAACCGCGCCGGGATCCGCTACATGATGGATCAGAACAACATCGGTAGCGGCGCCACCGTTGCCGAGCTGATGCAGATTGCCACGAAATCGCTGGCTGAAGCGGAAAAACGCTGGGCCGAGTATGAAGCGATGCCTCGCGACCCGCGGCAAAGTGAAGCCGCGGCGCTGGAAATTAAGCGTAACTACGATATCTATCACGGCGCGCTGGCGGAGCTGATTCAGCTGCTGGGGGCCGGCAAGATTAACGACTTCTTCGACCAGCCGACCCAGGGTTATCAGGATGGTTTTGAGAAAGCGTACGTCAACTATTTGCAACAGAACGACAGCCTCTACGAGCTGGCGGTAAAGGACAGCAATGCCTCTTATACCCAGGCGATGTGGATCCTGTTCGGCGTGATGATTGCCGTGCTGGCTGTGATTATCACCGTCTGGCTGGGCGTACGTAAGACGCTGATTGCACCGCTCAATCGTCTCATTGACAGCATTCGTCATATTGCCGGTGGCGATCTGGTGAAACGCATTGATGTGGAAAGCGATAACGAAATGGGTCAGCTGGCGCATTCGCTGCGTCATATGCAGGGTGAGCTGGCGCGCACCGTCGGGGAAGTGCGTCAGGGCGCCGATGCCATTTACAGCGGCGCGAGTGAAATCGCGATGGGCAATAACGATCTTTCCTCGCGTACCGAGCAGCAGGCGGCTTCGCTGGAAGAGACCGCCGCCAGCATGGAAGAGCTGACCGCAACCGTGAAGCAAAACGCCGAAAACGCGCGCCAGGCCAGCCATCTGGCGCTGAGTGCGTCGGAAACCGCGCAGAAGGGCGGTAAAGTGGTCGATAATGTTGTGCAGACGATGCGCGATATTACCGCCAGTTCGCAGAAAATTGCCGATATTATTAGCGTCATTGACGGAATTGCCTTCCAGACCAACATCCTGGCGTTGAACGCTGCGGTCGAAGCCGCCCGCGCAGGCGAGCAGGGCCGAGGTTTTGCGGTGGTGGCCGGAGAAGTGCGTAATCTGGCGCAGCGCAGCGCCCAGGCGGCGCGTGAGATTAAGAGTCTGATTGAAGATTCGGTTAATCGTGTCGATCTCGGCTCCACGCTGGTGGAAAGCGCCGGGGAAACCATGGATGAGATCGTGAATGCGGTGACCCGTGTGACCGACATCATGGGGGAAATCGCCTCTGCATCGGATGAGCAGAGCCGTGGTATCGATCAGGTGGGTCTGGCGGTGGCCGAGATGGATCGCGTGACCCAGCAGAACGCCTCGCTGGTGGAAGAGTCCGCCGCCGCCGCCGCTGCGCTGGAAGAGCAGGCCAGCCGCTTGACGCAGGCCGTTGCGGTATTCCGCATCCAGCAAAATCAGAGCAACAGTGGGCGCGAAGCGGTGAGCGCTGCGCCGATGCCTGCGCCGACCCTGCTGCGTAAAGCGGCAGCAACCGACGGTGGGGAAAACTGGGAAACCTTCTGACCCGGATGCGCCCTTTAACGGGCGCGTTAACGTAGTGCCAGGCGCATGGCGCAGCGAGACTCCGCTGCCAGGCCGTGCGCCGCTTCTTCACGCAGTTTTTGCCGCAGCGCGTCGCTAAGTAATGCCTCAGGCACGATTTCAAACCCCATCCGCGCATACCACGGTGCATTCCACGGCACGTCGCGAAACGTTGTGAGCGTGAGAGCACTGAAGCCTTTTTCTCGCGCCTGTTCGATCGCATAAGCCATCAGGCGACGGCCAAGACCGCGCCCCTGCCAGTCAAGGTGGAGCGAAAACTCGACGATAAAGAGCGAAGCGTCGTGCGCTTCCGCCAGCAGAAAACCCACGGGACGATCGTCTGCCAGCGCTAACCAACTCATGGCCTGGCTGACGAAGTGCTGATGACGTTCGGCGCAGATCACCGGGCCGGCGGCGAGCCAGCTGAATTCAGGCAATAGCGCGAAGCGCTGCGCGGCGGCGCGTTCAATCGCCGGTAGGGCGGAAATATCCGCCGGGGATGTCGGACGAAAGGTGTAGATCATGCGCTGAGTATAACCTGATGCCTGATACCCGTGTGACCGTTATCCGGCGCAGAGCAGAATCGGCGAGTAAAAATTGCTGATAACCACGGCTTTATCCGGTGTTGTGCGGATGCTCAGCAACCTTTTCTGACCTGCGGTAATGCCCAGTGCGTACTGTTCAAACACCCCTGCAGGCACGTTGTCGTGGCCAAATTTTTCTACCTGGGTGATGTACAGCTGATAGAACGATTCATGCACGTATTGCCAGTTAAAGCTCTCCTGACGTGAGACCTTCATGTTCTGGCCGTTATTCATTACATCGCCGTTGATATTGAAATAGCCCGTACCGTTCGGCGTAAAGTGCATCACGACCATCCCTTCAAAGGTGAAATGGTTATCCAGGCGGCTATCTTTGTAGGTCAGGCTGCCCTGGCAGGTCATGGAAAGGCGCGTGCTTTGGTGTATCCACAGCAATGTACCGAGGATCAGCAGCGCATTGAGTGCGATGATGCAAAAAAGTTTTTTCTTCTGTTTCACTCTCTACCACTCGTAAAAGTACAGCGTCTGGCAGGTGCTGGCCTTGCTGCGAAACTGGGAGCACTGCGACAGGACCAGGCGGCCTTCTTCGCCATAGAGAACGGGATCCTGAATATGTATGTAAAAAATTGAGCTTGGCAGACAGGAGAAAGCGCCTTCATTTTTGATCTGTCCGAGCAGCGTCTGGGCTTGCTTTTGGAATACGTCAGAGAGCGGGGCCAGCGTATAGACCGGACAACTGTCGATGTGAGCCAGCAGATATGGCTCAATTTGCTGGCGCTGGGCATTCCAGATGAGAGCGGTGGCGCACAGGAGCGTCACGGTGGCGGTCACGATACTATAAAGCCAGTTTCGTCTTTTGGGGACCGCGCGTTTGCTGCTTACCGGCGCGGGCGCAGAGACGGGCGCATTGAGCGGCACGACGCTGATATCCGCGCTGAGCATAAACCCGACTTTGGGAACGGTGACGATAAACAGGTTGTCCGGCACCATCCCTGCCAGCATTTTGCGCAGGATGCTGATGTACTGATTCAAGGAGTTGCTCGACCCGCGCAGGCCGCGATCGTCCCATACCTGCTGGAGAAAGACCTCGCGTTCGACCACCATCCCGTGATGGGCAATCAGCAGGTTCAGGATGGTTTGCGCCGTACAGGTCAGCGTCTGGCTCTCGGCGTCAGCGCTTTGTAAGGTCAGTGAACCATCCTCGTTGTCATACACGATGGCATCGGCAAGCAGGTATTTCATGAAATTGTCAGCGATCCGTCTTAGAGAAAAAAGAGTGACCCGGTGCGGGAAGGAAACTGTACCGTGAATTGTTATCGGTAACATTGATCCAGGCCGCGCATTATTTAGATTAATAAGTGAGCGTCACCACGACATTATCGCTAAACAAGCCCGTGCCGGTGAGGGGTTGCGTTGGCACCGTGCCATACACGGTGACCGTCTGCACACTCCCGTCGTGATGACTCATTTCCATCGTATTGTTTCCCGGTGTTTCGCCCCATGGGCGGGTGGCGGCGGCATCCTGCCAGAGGGCGTATTGCAGACACTGCTGGCGATCGTTACACATCTGGCGCTGAGTACCCGAGGCATGCTCACCACGGCTGATGCCCAGTGAATAAGTGGTTCCGACCGGGCAGCGCGCGCGAATGCTGGCCGTCGAGGCCAGACGGGACGTCAGCGCCGTGCTGCCCACGGTGCCAAAGCTGAGCGACGTGACGCTCTGAATAAAGCAGCTATCGGAGAGCGTGGCGCTGGCGTTGGATGAGGCATCCGTCGCTACCCCCTGCCACTTACCATCCTGACAACTGGCAAGCGCCTCTTTTCGGGTGGCGCTGTTCCACGTCAGTTTCAGCCCCAAAGTATAGTTGAAGTAGCTACGCACCGGCAGGTTGCTTTGCCCGGCGGGAATGGTGGCGAGCAGCGGAAAGCTGCCGCTGGAGGTCTGATTGCCGCCTATCGTTAGCGTGGTTTGCAGCGCGCGTCCCGCGCCGCCAGAGGTCAGTTCCAGGCTGTTATCCAGCGTGCTGTAAAGACGAAACAACATCGTGTACTGCTTACCTTCTTCATCCGCGTTGGAGGTCATTTTAAACGGTGCCGATTCCAGGCTGTTCAGACAGATGTTGAAGTAGCGCGTTTCGCCGTAGTCGGCGTAGCAGGTGAACTTTACGCTTGACTGCGCCGAGCCGGGATTGCCCGCGACCAGCGTGCCGAAGGCGGTGGAGGCGCCCTGAGTTATCCAGCAGTTAGCGGCTTGTGCGCGGCTTGAAAGCAGCGCGAGCGTCAACAGTAGCAGTAAGGTGAGGGGCAATTTTAATGACACAACAAGGTTCCCAGATTGAGCATCGTGGCAGAGGAGGGCGCGGCGGGAAACGTTACGTTGCAGTAGCCAATCGGCGTATGAATACGTAATGAACCCGGCATTGGCGGGTTTTCCAGCCAGATATAGCCGTCACGCCCGACAACAGACTCCACGCCGGGATAGCTGACGCTGCTGCCGACCGGTATCGGTTGGTGCTGGTGGTCGAAAAGTTGGGCCGACACCAGGCGTGCGCGATGCACCTGAAAATCGACCTTCACCGCCGTGGTCATCCCGGGTCGGGCATGAATTTCGGTTAACGGTGTAACGATCTCCGGCGGCAGACTGAGTGGGTCGAGCGAGATTTTGGCGTTATGGTAGAGCGGTAAATCCGTCAGCAGCAGATAGCCGTTTTTATCGGTTTTGCCCGCTTGACGGTTTTCGACGGCGATGGGCACATCGCCAATACCGTTCGTGGAGATCAACGCGATTCCCTGCCGGTTGTAGCGCAGCGCATAGGGGTGATTTTCCAGCAGCATCATCGAACCTTCTCCGCTGAGATAGCAGTTGGCGCTGCTCTGGTCACGGTCCAGTCCCGCATGCCACTCGCCGTATTGGCCAAGGTAGCCGATATCTGCATGCGCCTGGCGCGACGCGCTGCCCATGTTCTGGCTTACCTGCCACGACCAGCCGCCCAATTGGCTATCCGGCTGGTGGCGATAATCCCAGCGAGACGAGGGATTTCCCGCCTGGAGTGAGAGTGAGTCGCGGTTGCCCAGCGGAACGGAGAGCATGAGCTGGAAGGTTTTATCACCGCTGTTCAGCGCATGGGTAAACCCCAGCGTGGCTGACACCCGGTTATGAAAGGATTTTGACCAGCTGGCGTTGAGGTAGCGGGCGCTATCCTGACGTACCCAGCCAACGCCCAGCGTTCCCCAGTCGGGGACGGTTTGACTCATCCACACGTTATCGCTGTGCTGTACCGGCAGGCTACCGCTAACGCGGGCGATATCTGCCCAGGCGTTGCTGCTGCGGCTGGTATTCGCGGAGAGCCCGAGTCCTTGAGCATTCCACTGGTAACCGATACCCCATTTGTTCCCTTCTCCTTGCGGACTTTGGCTGACGGCCGTGTGACCGCTGATAATTCCGGCCAGCGGTGAGATCAACCAGTCGCTGGCGATGCCGATGTTGTGTGCGTCGCGATGTTGCTCAGTGTGGCCGCTGACCGTCAGGCGATTACTTACGCCGTAGCGCCAGCCCGCGTCGAGCAGCGGTGAGGCGGCGTAATCGTTAGAGCGCGTGGCATAGTTTTTTCGTAGCCAGCCGACGTCCAGCGAACTGCTGCTCACGCCTTGCGCCAGCATATCCGGCGCACCGTACAGATCGAGCGTGACTTCGCGGCGCTGGCCGTTGATGTCGGTGATGACAACCTGCGCCTGCCCACTGCCGGAAAAGGTGGGCAAGGTATCGAGAATGTAGCTACCAGGCGTGACCTGCTGGTGGCTTTGCTGCAGTCCATCAATGTACAAGTCGACGGTAGACGGCAGCACCACGCTATCGCTGAACTGCGCGCGTGGCGCGGTGTTCAACTGTGGATCGAGCTGGAAATTACGCGCCAGATGCAGGCCTGCGAAACGTACCTGACGGCTCCAGCTAACACCGGTAGTCACGTTGTCGCCAAGCGCAACGCTGGTGAGCCACTGCGGGAAGTCGTGCTGCCAGGTGGTCATCAACCGGGTCTGCGTGGTGCCCTCGTCGTGTTGCCCGTGTGGAAATCGGCTGTTCATACTGCTGCTGAGCTGCCCCGGTAGCCAGCCGGAGGTTTGTAGCTGGCTTTGCAGGCTGGTTTGCTGTTGGCTGGCGGTCTCGCTGGAATAAAGGGAATAGTCGAGCGTGAGGTTGCCCAGCGGCTGGGCCTGTTGGGCGTATGTGAAAGCGGAATGTGGCTGACTTTCCAGATGCTGGACGTGTGTTAGCGCCTGCTCAGGAAGGGTAAGCGACAGTTGCTGTTGCAGACTGTCGAAGTTGACCTGAATGCCAGGCAGAGTGGACAGATTGAGCCACCCCGCGTTCGCCTGCTCAGATGCAATACCCAACTTGACCGCATCGTGAGTGGCTATCCACAGCGCATTATCCACCACACGCACGGCCCACAGTCCATCGTAAGCGTAGTGGTTAACGGTGACGGAAAGGTATTGTGTGTTGGCGGTGGGAGGTTCAGCGTGAAGGGTCATCGACAGAAGCCACAGCAGCAGAATGCACGTTAAGCAGGCTGGCTTGGGTATGTTCATTCAGATACGCGCGCAGGGAAGAAGGCGGATGGCGATGAAGCTGTTTAAACGGCAGCACGAATCGTTGACCGGGTAGGACGTAACCTGCCAGCCCGGAGATCGTTTCCGCCACCTGTCCCTGCGCGTCGATCGCCTCGACGTGACTCAGGCGTATATGCACAGTACCCTTGTTCTGACAGCTGATGCTGGCATCCTGTCGCGTACAGGTGAGCTGAGTATCTTCAGCTTTGCTCTCCGTTTGCTCGCTGGCGATAAACAAGGGAATGGAGTAGCGCAGCAGAAAATGGACGCCGTTCTGCTCCGTGCCAGCCTGATGCCCGCCGGGGAGCTCATCAACCAGCAGTCGGAAGCTCTGTTCCTGTGGGTGGGCCATGGGGTTGAGCACCACAATGCGCACCAACTGCTGCTGCCCCGGTTTCAATGCGGTCACTGCCGGACTGCTGACGATGTCGTCGGTCAGCGTCAGCACGTCTTTGCCCTCTGACTGCGACCAGTCATACACGCGAATCTGCGCATGGATTGGCTCACTGCCGGTGTTGGTCAAATACAACGCCGTCGCCCGCTGGGTAGCATTAAGGTTCAGCATTACCGGTGCAACCTGGAGCGTGGCACTGATGGCATAGCGAGCGAAAACCACGATCACGGCCAGCCAGCAAAGGGCAAAGAGGGTGATTCTGCGCATCTTAGTACACCAGATTTAGCGTGACGTTATCGCTGTACAGGCCCGCTTTGGCGTTGGTCAGCGCGCCTGCTTCGATAACGCCAACAATCGTTTCTGACTGCGGCTGCCCAGTTCCGGTGCCTTCAATGCCGCCGCTAGCGTTCACCGGCGTTTTCTTGCTTTCATCCGCATAGAGCCGATAAGCGATGTTCTGCGCATTGATACTGCTGTCCTCGGGCTTAAGCCAGAAGGTTCCGTCGCTTTCGCCGTCACTGCTGGCCGCTGACAGGGTAAACGGCGTGCCGTTGGTACACAGAACACTTAGCTGGGTCATCGCGTTGATTTCGCTGGCTTCATCGGAGCCATGGCTGGCGAAGTTGAGATCGTTGGCCTGCAGCGTGCAGGATTTCAGCACCTCAAGCGAGACATGCATCGTTGCTGTCGCTGAGCTATTGGCTAGCGCAGTTTGATAAATTGCACACAATAAGCTGAAAATGACGAGGGGCATCCTTTTCATGGTGAACTCCGATAAATGAAATCACTCAGTGGTTTAATAAGCCTATTTTTTCGGCATGATGAATGCGCAGAGAATAAATTCGACGATGCGATTAAAGATATCTTTATCTGCTAAATCTAAGCTTATTCCTGATAATGTAATAAAAATGTTCGGTGTAAGTTTCTGAGGTATTTCCTTCCGGAAACACCCGCGTAATTCTTGCTTCGCAACAGATATGATTTCCCTGGTTTATTACTGATGAAGCGAATGGTTTTCTATCGTTCGTATTTTTCGGTGTAATTCCGCTAGCGTATTGCAATGGAATTTCGCCATCGCATTTCGTCGATGTGTATAGATCGTTTTAGGGGATTTATGCAGCATACGGGCAATGGTATTGGGGGAAAAACCCATAATTATCAGCAAGCAGATGTGGATCTCTGAGTGTGTTAACGGTGATTCTTTACGCATGCAGCGGCGAAATTCAGGGTGCTTAAGCTGCTGGGTGAGCTGCTTTATCGACAGTTTGTCGCTGAGTACGCAAACGCGCCCTGGCGGCAGAAACTGCTGGATTTCCTGCGTCCGATTCTCTTCGGTAATGATCAGCCATTTTGTTTCGCTATTATCACAGAGGATCTTTTCGCGCAGTTCAAAGACGCAGTTGTCATTGTCTTTATTAAACCACTGTAGTGTGGGGGCGGGGTTAACCATATAAGGAAGCGCGTGTTTCACTCCCTGCCACAGGAAATAATTTTTACTCAGGATTACCAGCTGATAAGGTGCAAACATATTGATTACTTATTCCACAGAAAACCTTGACCATAATTAGCGTGAGAATCACAGGCTAATTGATAGTCAGCGAGCGTTTCGATGCCTTCCACAAGGACTTCATCGGCAATCTTTTGGCAACAACGGGCCAGCTTAAAAAATGGTTCTTTGCATTTGCGTGCCGTCCAGAACGCGTGTTTATCAATTTTGGCCCCGGAAAAGTGATAATTCTGTTCAACCAGGCAGGGCAAAATGTCGTCATGAACGTCGTCAGCCCAGACGGCAATCCCCATTCCTCTTACGACGTTGATACACGCACGTAGCTGCTGACTCTTCGCAGGGGTCAGCGCCATCAGTTGATCCAGATCGGTCAGCTCAACGGCAATGCGTTCGGGCGCGACAACCTGCTCTTCGAGCTGTTGCAAAAAGTGAGGTGTCAGCATGACGTCCGCGCTGGCGTTCAGGTAATACTTGCCGGAGCCCGCGGTGTTGATCACATGCGCAAGCTGGGCGAAGAAAAGTTCGACTCTGGCATCGAGGGCCAGGTTGCTGAAAAAATGCTCGAGGTTTATCTGATCTGCTGCGGTTGAGAGAACTTCCCAGGCAACGATACGTTCATTATGTAAGACGCGGATGGATTCGAATTTATAACCTGTGAGCATGATTACGCAGCAATGTTGACCAATGTTTTTCAATATTGGTAAATGCTATGTAATTTGCTTTTGTTGGTATATTTATAAATATGAATTCGATTTATATGGTTTTTATGACTTATTTATAAGCTGTTTATAGGTTTTTATTTTTACGAAAGTAGGTGAGGGAAAGGGGGGCGTTATGCCCCCACGCGCTTCATGTATTAGCCTTGCGCATCGATCACTTTGATTTCCACCATTCCTATACCTAGCTGGCGCGGAGAGTGGCCGAGGATATTGCCCTCGTTAGTTGACTGCGGGTCTGGCGGCACAATGACCAGCGTGCTGGCAGCCGACGGGTTGTCGAAGTGCAGCGTAGTGGTGGTCACATCGTGGCTAAGCGTGATTGTCTGTTCGCTGTTGCCCACGCGAACCGGGATCGGTTTATCCGCGTTTGGCCCAAAGGCTTTGGCAGTGATCACCAGGTCGAAGCGCTTCGGTAGCGGGTGCTGATACTCAATTTTTACCTCCTCGCCAAGCTGGGCGTTGGACCAGCGGCCCCAGGCTTCCGGGCGAGAGATGCCGCTAAAGCTTTTCACTTCTTCCGGCGCGCCCGCGACGTTAAAGATAAAGCTATCGGCTTTGTAGCGGATATCGTTGTCGACGGTTTTCAATGAATCGACGTTGCCTTTGTAGCGCACCATATCGATCACCGTGTCTTTAAACTCGGTTTTACCGTTCCACTGCGTTTTGTCGACGTGCTGTACTTTTTGCTCGCCGCCAAGTTGGCCCTGCGACACGCACCAGTCGGTAGACAACGCCAGATTTGGTGACCACTGTTGCGCCATTTTGTAGCAGCGATCGACCCAAACGAAGTTATCACGTGGGGCAAAATCGGCCAGCTGGTAGCGCAGCGGCGCGGAGTATTCGCTTTCCGGCAGCGGCTCAACGCGGTTATCCGACACGCGCAGCAGCAGCGGCAGGCGGAAGTGGCTCCCGGAAAAAGCAATCATGTTTTTCTGGGTGTCGATAGAGAAGTTTTTGATCTCTTTCGGGAAGTTCCACAGGCGAATAATGTCTGGTTTCCACGCCAGCACCTTCTCTTTCATGTTCAGGAACACTTCAGACAGCGACTGCCCGGACAGGCTGCTGCGGCCCAGGCCGATAAAGTTGTCGCCGCCGAGCATATCCAATACCGTTGCGCCGTTATCCATGGTGTTACGTTTTACCGCCAGCACGTCCTGCTCGTCGGGTTTATCACCGCGAATCACAAAGAACAGATTGCTGCGGTCTTGTTTATTCAGGTAGTCCCAGGCGGTGTTTTTCATCGCCAGATGGTCGGAAGAAACCACGATAATCGTATTTTTAAACCAGGGGGACGCTTTGATTTTATTAATAAATTCCGCAATATTTTCCTGGCTACAGGTCACTGCGCTGAACGACTGGTTGGCTTTACCGTTGATATCGTATTTTTTGCGATTGCAGGTACGTGAGATAAAACCGTCGGGGTGGTGGGTATCGACGGTTAAGGTGAACAGCGAGAAGCGCTTGCCTTCGCGGGATAGCGTCTCAAATTTCTTCCATGCTTCGTCGAGAACGGTATCGTCGTAGTAGCCCCAGTCGTTTTTGTAGGCCGGGTCCGCAACGGTGGTTTTCAGCTCTTCCGCGCCGTACAGATTGTCGAAGCCGTGCGATTTCAGGAACACGTCTTTGCCGGCGAAACGCAGGTTGGCGCCCTGCACGAAATAGTTTTCGTAGCCGGAGTTTTTAAGGATATCGCCAAGGCAGATATTTTGCGGGAAGAAGCTCGACAGCGATGCGGAGGCGTTGCCTTCGAACGGCGCGAACAGCGGGATGCCGCACTGGGAGGCAACCATGCCGGCAATGGTGTAATCGGTACCCGGCAGCTGCATGGTATGGCTGAAATCCAGGCTCTGGTTTTTCAGCTCGCCCAGCTCTGGCGTCAGGTTAGGGAAGGCATCGTTGTCAAAGTAGGTGCGTTCCAGGCTCTCGCCGTAGATATAGACGAGGTTCAGCTTAGGGTTCGGGATCGTTTTCGACGGCTCTTTATAGTAGGCCGAGAAATCAGGATCGCCGTCGCGCGACTGGGATTTTACCAGTTCGCTAATCTGGCGGAACGCCGGGCTGGCGTCGACCGAGCCGACGGCCAGAATCAGCGCCAGCAGGCTGTAGCCAAAATGGTGGGGATGATGACGGCGTCGGCGCAGTAGCCAGCCTAGCGCGCTAAAAACGGCGACCAGCGCGACGACGAGGCCGACTCCAGGAAGAATGTATTTGCTGACGCCCGCGCCTGTCAGGCTGTTGGTCAGCGTATAGAGCACCGCATCGTTGATACCGTCACCGGTAAAGTAGTCGCTGGCATACAGGGTAATATTCAGGACCACAAACAGGCCCAGTACCGTTAACGTGGCGGCAAACCACCACTTATTGCGCCCTGCCTTCCAGGCGTATATCGCAATGGAAGCCAGAAACAGAACGAGGGATAACAACTCTGACACTACACGTCCTCAACCGCGCCAGGTTTTCTGGCTACACAGAAAGTAACTTCACAATGTAATTGTGCCGTCATCTGTCTGCAATTCTAACGTAGTGAAAGTGTGCTGTTATTCGGAATTGGTTTAGAAATGAGCGTTATTTGAGCGATTTCGGGCGGCGAGTGTGAGTCCCGCCACCCAGATTGACTATCAGGAAATGAAGCTAACACCTTGTTTCAGGACGAAATCACAGGCTTTTGCTTTCACTTTTTTACCCAGTTCGGTATTCCCAAGGCTGTCGAGATCGAGTTTCTGACCGTCTTTGGCGTTCAGCAGCCCCTCAAGGCCTTCCATGTAGCCGGTATCTTTCTTTTGCTCAGTCGCGGTGTTGAGGCCCAGTTTATCCAGTACCTGATTTTTTACGTTATCCACGTTGGCGACGGAAGTCAGTTTTTCTTTCGCGCAGTACCCCATGATGCCGGCGGCATTGTTCATGCTGCTGGCGCTCAGCGACTGACTGCCACCGTTAAGCAGACTGGTCAGCGTTGAGATGGACGTTCCGCCGCTCTGTGACGAGCTGCTGCTGCCGGCGAGGGAGCTGGCTGCGCTACTCAGATCATTCAACGATACGGCGCTCGCAGCGGTAGAAATAAACGCGCTGGCAATGATTACGCGGCAAAGCATCGATTTTACAGATTTCATGGGGTCTACTCGTGTGTGCAATTATAAATGGACGTGATAAGTATACGCCTGTCATTCATCAGATATATCTTAATACTCTTTCCCGGTCACCCGGCTGCGGTAACTTTCCCAATTGAAGATGACCCACAGGCTGTTACCGAGGCGCATGCGGTCCATTACTCGTTCACCCAGCAGCTTGTTCATTTCGTCGAGATTGCTGTTGGTGAGCATGCCGGTCGGGCGCTTGGACGACGAGCGGCGATCGACAATCTGGTTGATGATCACCTTCTCATAGCGCGATTCGGTCTGCATGCCGATCTCATCGATGACCAGCAGGTCAACGTTGCTTAAGTCGCTTAACAGCTGTTCTTCGCTGGTTTCACGGTTGCTGAAGGTCTCTTTCATTGCCGACATAATATCGGCGACGGTAATAATCAGCACTGATTTCCCACGCAGCAGCAGTTCGTTGCAGATGGCGGCGGCAAGATGGTTTTTACCGGTGCCTGGCTTGCCGGAGAAGATAAAGCTCGCGATATTGCCGTCGAATTCGTCAACGTACTGCCGCGCTTTCGCCAGCGCGTTCATCTGGCCTTCGTTTTCCACGCGATAGTTATCGAACGAGCAGTTCTGGTGCAGCGGACGAATGCCGGAGCGGTTAAAGGTACGCTGCATTTTCATCGCGCGGTTTTCACGCGCCAGCGCCGCCGCGCGGATCTCGCCCTGTTCTTTCTGCCAGGCCAGCAGCTCTTCGCCCGTTTTAAAGGCGGGTTCAATATGCGCCGGCATCATCTTTTGCAGGCGTTTCATTAATTCGCCAACGTTTTTCATGCTCAACCTCTGAAACCCGGTGGAATCTGACGGTCAGGTTCGCTGACCGCGTTAACGTCGCGCCGCATCTGGCCACTATTATTCGCCCGGCCCATCTGTACGCTGCGCGCTAATTTTTGCTGCCACTGCACGTGGTGGAAGACTTTGCCTTCCGCCTGCCAGTATGCGACGAAGGAGGCCAGCTCTTCCGGCGTGACCGGCTCGCTTAAGGCGATCCCCCACAGCGCGGAAAGACGCAGAAACTCGGCATCGGGCTGCCATCCTGCGTACATGGCAAATTTTCCCATCGGTACGGAGACCGGTGCCGCCGTGGGTTCTTCAAAGAACTGGGCGTCCAGCGTCACGTCGCTGCCCGGACGGGCAAGCTTTTCTTCCAGCGCCAGCAATTGCGCCAATCGCTCCGGCGTGACGGCATAGAACGCCGGCGCATTATTGGCAAACACGGCGATCGCGCCGCCCTGGGTTTGCGCAAGAATGGCTGCCGGATCGGCCACGAAAGCGTCAATACCAATCACGTTTGGCGTTAAAATACGAGAAGACATAACACACTATCTCAATACTGAAAAATACGGGAAGGGTGCGGGAAATCCGCACGAATACTGCACATAGTAGCACAAGCTGGGGGAAGGGCGGCACTCTCCAGCACCGCCCCCAGGATCACACCCGTGGGCGCTTGCGATACAGCCACAGCCCGGGAATCGACAGGCCGATGGAGAGCGCGCCAACGATGGACGACGCCTTCAGGAAGTTACTTAGCAGGGTGATCATCAGCTCTTCGGAATAGCCAAAATGGCTGATTTTGACCGCCGAGATCATGGCCGTGTAGGCCGAAATTCCGGGGAACATCGGGATGACAGCGGCCACGGTGAATATTTTCGGATGCGCCAGATACCAGCGCGACCACTGGATGCCGATGCTGCCCACCAGCATGGCGGCCAGGAAGGTGGCCCATTCGATATTGAAGCCCGCGGTCATCATGCAAAAACGCGAAGCATGGCCGATGGCCCCCAGCAGCGCGCACCACGGCAGCGCGCGGTGCGGCACGTTAAAGACCATGGCGAAACCAACCGCTGGAATGGCCGACAGCACCATGTCCTGCGCCAGCAGCAGTACAAAATCGATTACACCCATCCGCGCAGCCCCCATAAGGTCATGGCCATCACCACGCCGACACAGGTGGCAAGGGTTAACAGACTGGCAATCGCCCAGCGCGCCAGGCCGGTGTTGATATGCCCTTTGAACATGTCGGCGACGGCATTAATTAGCGGGAAGCCCGGCACCAGCAGCAGGACGCTGGCCGCCATGGCGACGGTCGAAGTCTGATGAAAGGCGGGCAACTGTAGCATCAGACCGGAGACGGTGGTCGCCACGAAGGCGGTCAGCCCAAAGTTAATCTGCGGATGCATGGAACGGTGCGTGAGCAACTGGCGGATGTACATGGCAATAGTACTGGCGCAGAAGGTGACCAGCGCGCCGTCCCAGCCGCCGTTGTTCAGCTTGCAGAAGCAGGCGCACGATAGCCCGACCATCAGCACGACCAGCCAGCGCGGATAGCGAAGCGGTTTTATCTGCGCAAAACGTTTACCGACATCTTTATAGTCCAGCAGCTTGTGCTCGGCCATGATGACGATGTGCTGTACTTCGGTGACCACGTGCATGTTAATGCCGCGATCGCTGTTTTTACGCGTGGACGTCAGGCAGAGACCATCCTTGATGGTGGTTAGCACGATGGCGTTCGATGAGATGGCGCTTTCGACGCTGTCCATCCCCAGCGCCCGGCCCAGCCGCGTTGACAACTCCTCCACCAGGGCGCTCTCCGCCCCGTGCTGCAATAAAAAAAGCCCGCACTGAATACATAGCCGCGTAACGATGCGTTGTTCTGACTGATCGACTTCCATAAGCACCCTGGTACCCAAAACGCCTGTGTAATGACCTACTTGTACCCGAAGAGTTGGTCTGTACTCTCCGTGCCGGATCAAACAATGTGCAAAAATTCAGCGTTCGTCACCAGAGGGCGAAGAGTTGATATCGCCCACACTTTTGCAAAACTGTTCGAAAGTGCAAATTTTGAACGGATTCTGGCCTTCTTTTTCGTTACTGACTTATCAAAAATGCATTCTGAAACTTTATGTATACACAAAACAAACAAATAATTAACCAGAATGTGAGGTCACCCTATGAACACGCAAGTCGCCATTATCGGTGCCGGGCCTTCGGGGCTGCTGTTAGGCCAGCTGCTGCATAACGCCGGGATTAAAACCGTTATCCTTGAGCGCCAGACGCCGGAGTATGTACTGGGGCGCATTCGCGCGGGCATTCTGGAAAACGGTACCGTTGAGTTGCTGCGTGAAGCGGGAGTTTCTCGCCGCATGGACGCCGAAGGGCTGATTCACCACGGCGTGGAGTTTCTGTTTGCCAACCAGCGCATTCCCGTGCCGCTGAGCGAGCTCACGGGGGGGAAAACGGTGATGGTTTACGGCCAGACTGAAGTGACGCGCGATTTAATGGAGGCGCGACAGGCGTGCGGCGCCCAGACCATTTATGGCGTAGAACAGGTCGAGCTGCACGATCTCAAGAGTGATAAACCTTGTGTGACGTTTGTGAAAAATGGCGAAACGTGTCGGCTGGAATGTGATTTTGTCGCGGGTTGCGACGGGTTCCACGGTGTTTCGCGACAGAGCATTCCCCGCGAGATTCTGCGCGAGTACGAAAGTATCTGGCCGTTCGGCTGGCTGGGGCTGCTCGCGGATACGCCGCCGGTAAACCACGAGCTTATTTATGCTCACCATGAACGTGGGTTTGTATTGTGTAGTCAGCGCTCACTAACAAGAAGCCGCTACTATCTCCAGGTCCCGCTCAGCGATAAGGTCGAGCAGTGGTCTGATGAACGCTTCTGGGAAGAATTGAAACGTCGTCTGCCGGATGAATTGAGTCAGAAGTTAGTGACTGGTCACTCACTTGAGAAGAGCATCGCGCCGCTGCGTAGCTATGTGGTGGAGCCAATGCAGTATGGCCGAATGTTCCTTGTCGGTGATGCGGCGCACATTGTCCCACCGACGGGCGCCAAAGGGTTGAACCTGGCGGTGTCGGATGTGAATTATCTGTGGCGTATTTTGCGTCAGTACTACCGCCATGGCCGCGAAGATTTGCTTAGCCACTATTCGCAGCTGGCGCTGAACCGGGTGTGGAAAGGCGAACGCTTTAGCTGGTTTATGACGCATCTGCTACACGATTTCCAGGACAAGAGCGCGTTCGACAGAAAAATGCAGGAGGCGGATCGCCAGTATTATCTGGGATCGCGCGCCGGGCTGACGACCATTGCGGAGAACTATGTTGGGTTGCCTTATGAAACAGTGGAATAGAACATGAAGCGTGCGGGCGTGGCGACACCACAGTCGGATATCGTGCCGGTCTTTAAGCTCTATGGTGAGCAGATAGGCTGGCCCACGCCTGACCTGTTGCACTGTGAGTCGATACTCCAGCGCAGCAGCCTGTATGAGTGGCATATCCGCGTGCATCAGCATGCGGAACTGGTGCAGTTGCTCTATTTGCACAAGGGGCAGGCGGAAATTGAAGTGGAGGGCGAGCGCTACGTGGTCAACGAGTCCAGTATCCAGGTTGTGCCGTCGCTGTGCGTGCACGGTTTTCGCTTTTCACCCGGTACCCAGGGCTACGTGCTGTCGCTAGCGCTTCCATTGCTGAGCAAGCTGGAGGCGCAGTTCGGTGGCCAGCTTGATGTGCTTAGCCAGCCAGGATGTATTCCGGTTAAGCGTTCAAGTCGTCATATTCGGTCGGTGTTTACGACGCTGCTTGAGGAGTATACGCACGAGAACGATGCGCGCGAGATGATGCTCTATTCACTACTGGGCGTGTTACTGGTTTGGCTAAATCGGCAGGGCACGCCGTCAAAGGTGATTGAAGACAAAAGCGAGCGCAAGCGCGGCGTGCTTCGGCAGTTTGCGCGGCTGGTTGAAAGCCATTATCGCGAGCATTTGTCGCTGGCGGAATATGCACAGCGGCTCGGGGTATCGACAACCCATTTAAACTGCCTGTGCCGCGAATTCCATGGGGCCAGCGCGCTGAGCGTACTTCACCAGAGACTGTTGCTGGAGGCCAAAAGAAGCCTACAGTACACCAGTATGACCATCACTCAGGTGTCTGACTATCTTGGGTTTAGTGATGTCACCTATTTTTCCCGTTTTTTCAGAAAACGGGGGGGCATGACGCCCAAAGAATTCAAAATAAAAATGCAATAACGAGGAGAAAATACAGGGCGCGAATTTTAATTTTTTCTTATAACTCAATTAATATTTTCTAAGTTAGTGCTTTCCAGACGACATGTCATACTACCTTCGTCAATCCCACCAGTACATCCATGTGGCAAAATATTTATTGGTCCGGTAACGACAACATAATAATAATTTTATTGCAGTAAAGGGAATAGAAACGGATGGGTTCAGTTTCCTGTTAATACTTTGCATAGTATTAAATAATTTTATATTCAGGAAATGAATCTTCGAATGGATACGGAGGTTTTATGTCGCCAGAATACTGCAAATTCGCGGTGATTATCAGCAAAATACCGGTAATGCAGTCTGGGCTCAGTACGATAATGGAAACACATTTTCCTGATTATGAGCTCAATTTTTGCCAGTCTCTTGAAGAGTTAACGTTACTTCAGTTACGTCGTACTGACGTAGTCATTGTTGATTTTTCGGGGGAGGTCAGACACCCTCGCGCGCTTTGCGAACAATACTACACGCTGTTGTCCCAATATCGTGATATTCACTGGATCTTCATGATTAGTCGGCAATATTACCCGCTCGCCGTTGAGTTTTTAATGCGCCCGGAAAGCACGTTGCTTTCAGATTCAGATCCCATTGAACGTCTTATCAAAGCCGTCCAGCAGGGGGGCGTCAGTACGGAAAAGATCAGTCAGACGCTGCTTTCCATGCAAAACAACGATGATATTGATGGTGAAAATGATCAATTAATTATGCTTACGCTATCAGAACGTAAGGTATTACGTCTGCTGGCTAAAGGCTGGGGAATTAATCAAATCGCCGCTCTATTGAAAAAGAGCAACAAGACGATCAGCGCGCAGAAAAATAGCGCAATGCGTCGGTTGTCATTGCGCAGTAATGCGGAAATGTATGCCTGGATCAATAGCAATCAAGGGATGAAGGAACTCAATCTCTACTCGGCTTATGGGGAACAAGCGGAATGGAAAAGCACAGCAGGAAGCAGTGCGTCGCTATCATAGAACATTGTATGATGGCTGAAATGGGGCTGCGTCATCTGTTGACGCATTCTCATTATCGGAATTTTACTTTTCACTTTTATCGATCTATTCGTGAATTTAAGCTGGCGCTCCGTCAGACCTCTTTTGATGTATTAATCTGCTGCCTGCCCGGTACAAGGGAGCCACGAATTGAGTGTCTGCTTACGATGGAGGAGATTGCGCGTCATGACGCCGGAATAACACGTATCGTTCTGGCGAACGATAGCGTAGAGGCAGAACTTATTAAGCATCTCTCACCAACTTATCTTCACGGAGTACTGAGTAAATCCAGTCCGTTAGCGGAGCTTCAGCAGAGTATGCAGGATCTACTGCGAGAGGCGGCGCTTGGTCATGAATACATTGATGCATCCTTACTGCATCATGAAAGTCGCAGTCTGAGTCCGACCGAAAATATTATTCTGCGTTATATGACTTACGGCTATTCGCTGATGGAAATTGCGCAGCGCCTGGATAGAAACATCAAAACTATCCGTGCGCACAAATTCAATGCGATGACGAAGCTCGGTGTGAATTCAGACGTTGGACTGCTGAGTGCCGCTGACTTATTGGTGTCTCTGCCCGACAGGAATATCGCATACAACCAGAGACCATCCCATTCTGTTTAATGGGATGATGGTAAGCAGACGTCAACCCACGTTGCCGAGGTCAGGCTGGCCATTCTTTGCGGAGAGATGCGTACCGCGCTATGAATGGTGCCCGCCGCCGGGAGAACTTCGTCATAGGCCTGCAGTGAGATATCGCAATAGACGTCCAGCGGGTTTTCCAGACCAAACGGGCATACGCCGCCGACGGGGTGTCCGGTCAGCATGACGACTTCATCACTGCTGAGCATGCGAGCCTTCGCCCCGAACGTTTCTTTCAGCTTTTTATTGTCCAGACGGGCATCGCCTTTGGCGACCACCAGAATGACACGGTCTTTGATCTTTAACGACAGAGTTTTGGCAATCTGTCCAGGCTCAACCTGGTGAGCGGCGGCGGCCAGCGCGACGGTCGCAGTGCTTTGCTCAAGCTCGATAATATTGATGTCGGGCGCGTGCTCGGCAAAGAATTCTCGTACAGACTGTAAGCTCATCATGGTCTCCTGATTTTTCGGCGAGTCACTCTGTCATAAAGCTACCTTGGTTGTAAATATATCGACTAAGTTGTGCAAAAATTGTTTGATTTCTGGATCTCCTTCACATTCGCTGCAACCGGTTACAGTAACCGGTTGCGGTTCGTGTTCAGTCGATTGATACTGCGAGGGTAACTTCCTTTGTATCCATAATAAGAGCCATATATGAACTGTATCCCTATGAACAATATGTCAGGTCGCGTTGCTGCAACCGCAGAGCGTTCACAGTTTGCCCAGTCGTATGTCGGCAAAATCGTTGTTGCTGTGCTTACGTCTAAAGCCTGTCAGGAGGGCTGCTATGTCTGCTAATCACGCTGCATTTAATTTGATATTTCGTTTTGTAGAAAACTACGTTAGTCCAGTTGCTGGGCGTATTTCATCTCAGCGCCACGTCATGGCTATCCGTGACGGCTTTATCTCTGCTATGCCTTTCATGATTGTGGGGTCGTTCTTGCTGGTATTCGCATACCCGCCATTCTCGCCGGATACCACCTGGGGCTTTGCTCGCGCATGGCTGGACCTGGCGAAACAGTTTGAAGGCCGCATTCTGACGCCGTTTGATATGACGATGGGCATTATGTCTATCTATATCTGTGCCGCCATCTCCTACAACTTAGGTAAACACTACGAAAAGACCAATCAGCTCGATCCCTTCATGTGTTCGATGCTGTCAATTATGGCCTTCCTGCTGGTTGCCGCACCGAAAACTAACGGCACTCTGCCGGTAGATAGCCTCGGCGGAACCGGGATCTTCACCGCCATCCTCGTCGCCGTTTATTGCGTAGAGATGATGCGTTTTCTGAAAATCCGCAACATCGGGATCCGTTTACCGGACCAGGTGCCGCCGATGATCAAAAACTCCTTCGACCTGCTGATTCCTGTGCTGGTGGTGGTGCTGACGCTTTATCCACTGAGCCTGTTTATTCAGAGCCAGTTCGATATGCTGATCCCTCAGGCCATCATGTCGGTGTTCAAACCGTTAGTGTCCGCGGCTGACTCCTTACCGGCTATTCTGCTGGCGGTACTGATTGGTCACCTGCTGTGGTTCGCAGGGATTCACGGGGCGGCGATTGTATCCGGCATGCTGCAGATGTTCTGGCTGACCAACCTCGGTTTGAACCAGACCGCGCTGGCGCAAGGGGCACCTCTGCCGCACATCTTTATGGAAGCGTTCTGGACCTTCTTCATCGTGGTCGGCGGTTCAGGTGCCACCATGGGTCTGGTATTCTGCTATCTGCGTAGCCGCTCGGCACACCTGCGCTCGATTGGCCGTCTGAGCGTGGTGCCAAGCCTGTTCAACATCAACGAGCCGGTGATTTTCGGTACGCCTATCGTAATGAACCCGGTGTTCTTTATTCCGTTCCTGCTAGCGCCGATGGTTAACGCTATTCTGGCTTGGGCCGCAATGAAGCTGGATCTGATTGGCCGAGTGATCTCTGTTGTTCCGTGGACTGCGCCGGCACCTATCGGTGGCGCGTGGGCATTAGGTTGGGATTTCCGTGCGGCGATTCTGGTCGTGTTGCTGGCCTGTGTTTCGGCAATTATCTACTACCCGTTCTTCAAGGTGTATGAGAAACAGTTGCTGGCACAGGAAGAGGAAGAAGCACAGCGTTCGGCTGAAGAGAGCCAGCAGGTTGCTTAATGATTAGAAAATCGACGGGGCGTTATCGCCCCGTTGGTTATTTTAGCGTGCAGTCGCCGCATTGCTGGACGTCTGGCAGGCGATAGCGCTGACAGCAGGTACGCCGCGCCAAACGACCTTCTCTTACCACAACGGTACGCCAGAGCGGATTATCCTGACCATTCGCCAGCGTTTTGCTAAAGAAGTATCGCTGACGCAGTTGGTTCACCTGTTCTTCACCCAGTAAAGCCATCATGTCCCCGAGATACCAGTTAATTAAATAACCGGTATTACTCCAGATAAGCTTTCCATTAATGTCGCCAGTCGCTTCCAGCGCTTCAATAACCGGCGTGATTCCCTGAATCACCAGATGATCCATACGCTCGACGAGCGGCTTTTGGCTGGCGCGCAGATCGTGGCGTACGTCGACCCAGAAGCAGGCTGCACGGCCGGTTTCGTGAAATTCGACGTGGATATGTTCTGGCGAGACGGCGATAGCCGATTCTTCGGTCAGTAACGCCAGCATCAGCGGTGGTACCATCAGGCCGAGATACCACTGCGCCCAGAGTGAAATCAACGGCTTGTTTTCACGCGGCTGCGTTGGCTGGTTGCGGTAGATATGATCAGAGTAAATAGCCAGCAGAGAACGCAGTTCCGTTGGTTTTGCCCACTCGGCTAGCGTTCTGGCGTTGCCTGGCGGCGTCTCGTCCAGGCGAAACATCTCCAGCATATGCGGACGATGCTCGGCGATTTTCGCGCGTACCGAGTCAGCGAACGCGTGTTCCCACGAAGGAAGCGGCGCGCGCCAGATGAGATCATCAGCAATCGGAGCGGAACGATAGGCCATAGGATTAGCTAGATACAAAACTAAATGATAATGATTAGCAATCCTAGCTATAGATAAAAACAAGCGCAAGCGGTTTATCGCTCGCGCTTGTTTTTTGTGAACTCAGATGGCGGGAAGCCGTTCGCTGGTCAGGGCGTTGTTACGCCCCTGGTGTTTGGCTTCGTACAGCGCCTTATCCGCCATCTGGATTGCCGCGTCGATATCGTTATCCTCTAACGGGGCAATGCCGATACTGACGGTGACATGGGTGGCGACGCTGGCATTAAACATATGTGGGATCTTCAGATCGTAGACCTGCTGACGAATGCGCTCTGCCGTCAGGATGGCATTATTCAGATCACACTGCGGCAGCAGGACCAAAAACTCTTCGCCACCGTAGCGGGTCACAATGTCGCGAGAGCGCACCGCATTGCGAATCGCGGCAGAAACACGCATCAGCGCCTGATCGCCCATCATATGACCGTAGTGGTCGTTGTAGGCCTTAAAATGGTCGATATCCAGCAGCAGCACCGAGTGTTGCGCCGGGCCAAGCGCTTTCAGGGAATCCAGGCGGAACTGGAAGCCGCGACGATTATACAAGCCGGTAAGTGGGTCGAGCATGCTCAGGCCGTTCAGCGTTTCGCGTTCCTCCAGCAGTTTGTACATCAACCCCTGGGCAAAGCTGTCGTTACGCCGCTGGATGATGTGCTGAATGGTAATGCCGATTAATGGTAGCGCGAAGCAGTAGACCATTCGCCACCACTCTTCCGAATTGCTGCTGAACAGGCAGACAATAAAAGTCGGTAATGAATGCAGCACAAAGGCAACGATATTATTTGAAAAGGCAATAGTTCCAACAAATAACACGCTAAATAGCGCAACCATTTGAAAGTTATCATTTACCGTGGGGAGTACAAAAGTTTTACTTAAAATATGCCAGCCCCACAGGCAGCCAAATATTGCCGAAACTATCGGCAGGTTGAGTTTTACTCTCGCGTATCGCCAGTTCCACAGCAGCATAGCGCCGCTGCCCACCGCGATGAGCATTGCCGGTAAGGGAAATATATGTACATCATATATCGGACTGAACACCGACAGCGCCGATGAGACCAAATTGAGAAACAAAAACAGCCGGAACGTTAGCTGATATTTTTGCGCACGCAGGGTGCGCCATGATTGTACAGTCATTGTTTGAAGTTGTAGTCAGCCTTAAATAAATAAGTAACTGCATCAAAAGCAACAATAATGCAGGAAGAGTTGTGCGTTTGCTTTATATTTGACATGTTGGTTTTTTAGACAACTTAACACCATATAATATTCATGTCATTAATGAATATGAAACCTTAGCGCAATAGCAGACAAATGACAAAAAAGACTATATGATATTGGTAATCATTATCATTTGAAGGTCTGGTCATGTTGCAAAAAACGTTAGGCAGCGGTTGGGGCGTAGTGCTTCCGGGAGTGATTATGGCGCTACTCAGCACCATGGAGCTTTCTGCCGATGTCTGGCGCGGAGTGATTGTCTGCGGGCTGCTGCTAAGCAGTGCGATGATCTGGCATCGTCAGCTAAGGCATTTTGTACTGTTGCCGTCTTGTATTGCGTTAATTGGCGGTATTGTACTGATTATAATGAATTTAAAATCGATGGGATGAAGCGAGAAAGGAAATCAGGAAGAGAACGAGGAAACTGGTGCGAGGGGGGGGACTTGAACCCCCACGTCCGTAAGGACACTAACACCTGAAGCTAGCGCGTCTACCAATTCCGCCACCTTCGCACAGTGCGAGCGATATAACGTGGATTATGGTGCGAGGGGGGGGACTTGAACCCCCACGTCCGTAAGGACACTAACACCTGAAGCTAGCGCGTCTACCAATTCCGCCACCTTCGCATACCATCGATTCTTTATGAAAGAATCGTTACCACGGAGGCGAATTCTAGAGATTTTACGCTGTGCGTCAATAGTTAATTATCGAAGACTGCGCGATTGCCGAAAAAAAAGGCGTTTATGCGGATTTTACCGTTTGTTGTAGGCCGGATAAGCGTTAGCGCCATCCGGCCTTGTTCGATGCAGCGCCGGATAGCGGCGTAAATGCCTTATCCGGCCTGCATTGATTAGGCTTTTTTCGCCTGACGGGTCATAACGGTGCGGTACACCTTGAAACGGCCAGTCTGGGCAATGACTTCATGGAAGCCAAAGGTCTCATCCAGCACTGCCGGATACGGCAGGAAGGCGTTGGCCACGATGCGTAGCTCGCCGCCGCTGTTCAGATGACGCACGGCGCCACGAATCAGCGTTTGCGCGGCGTCCAGGCTGGTCTGCATGCCATCGTGGAACGGCGGGTTGGAGATGATCATATCGAAACGACCGTTCACCTCAGAGAAGACGTTGCTCGCCAGCACGTCGCCTTCAATGCCATTTGCCGCCAGGGTTGCGCGGCTGGCTTCGACCGCCGGAGCGCTCACATCGCACAGGGTCAAACGAACCTTCGGCGAGTGGCTGGCCAGCGTCGCCGCCAGCACGCCCGCGCCGCAGCCGACGTCCAGCACTTTACCTTTGGTGTGTGGTGTCAGGGTGGAGAGCAGCAGCTGGCTGCCGACATCCAGCCCGTCACGGCTGAAGACGCCCGGTAGGGTCTTAATGGTCAGCTTATCAAGCTGATATTCGCCCCAGAATGTTTCCGCATCGAACGAAGGCTGTTTTTCCAGACGACCGTGATACAGGCCGCAGCGGCGAGCGCTGTCGACTTTATTCAGCGGCGCGAACTCTGCCAGCATCTGTTCGGCGCTGCGCACGCCGCTGCGGTTTTCGCCAATGACGAAAATATCGGTACCCACCGGCAGCAGAGACAGAATGTTCATCAGCTGGAACTGGGCTTCCGGTTTGTTCTTTGGCCAGTAGTAGATAAAGGTGTCGCTGTCGGCGACGTCTTCCGCCTGCGCCACAAGGCCGAAGCGGACGTTGTCGCCCATCTGGCGGCTCAGCACCTGCCAGTGGTGAAACTGCTGGGTATGTGCGCGGCTTGCGGCGGTCTCAAGACGTGCGGGCAGGTCATCCTGCAGATCGCCGGCAAAGAAAATACGGCTCTGTTCGAAATCGTCACTGTGGCGCAGCAAGACTTCACTTGCCGGGGTAAAAGCAGACATGAATGGTTCCTCATTAAACTCAGGCCGCGATTATACACGTCATCCTTCAAGTTGCCTCTATGTTGGCTGCACTCATTCACCCCAGTCACGTACTTTTGTACGCTCCTGGGGATTCATTCGCTTGCCGCCTCGATGCAACTCGAATGATTTTGTGTATATAGAGTGTAATTGGCGCAGTTTCGATGAATTTGCTATATTTGCGCCCTTGATAGACAGGAGCGTTGCACATGACATCCCGGCGGGACTGGCAATTACAACAGTTGGGTATTACTCAGTGGTCACTACGTCGCCCTGGGGCGCTGCAGGGTGAAATTGCGATTACGCTTCCACAGCACGTTCGCTTAGTCATTGTCGGCGAGGATCTGCCCGCGCTGACGGAACCGCTGATGGGCGATATTCTGCGCGCTCTGCGTCTGACGCCGGACCAGGTTTTACCGCTGACGCCCGATCGCGTCGCGATGCTGCCGCAGGAGAGCCGCTGCCACTGCTGGCGGCTGGGTAATGATGAGCCCGTCACGCTGGAAGGGGCGGTGATTTCGACGCCGCCGTTTAATGAACTGCAAGCCAGCGCGCCCGCGCGCGCCGCGCTTTGGCAACAAATTTGCGCCCATGAACACGATTTCTACCCTCAGCACGACTGATTTACCCCGCGCCTTCGCGATTGAAACGCGCGCTCATGCGTTTCCCTGGAGTGAAACAACCTTCGCCAGTAATCAGGGAGAGCGCTATCTGAACCTGCAGCTGTCGGTCGACGGTGAAATGGCCGCCTTTGCGATCACGCAGGTGGTGCTGGATGAAGCGACGCTGTTCAATATTGCCGTCGACCCGGCATATCAGCGCCGTGGGCTAGGGCGCGAGTTGCTTGAACATCTCATTGATGCGTTAGAAGCCCAGGGCGTGGTCACGCTATGGCTGGAAGTCCGCGCGTCAAATCATGCCGCTATTGCCCTGTATGAAAGTTTAGGCTTTAACGAGGCGACGATCCGTCGCAACTATTATCCCACGGCAGAAGGCCGCGAGGATGCCATTATTATGGCGATGCCCATCAGTATGTAAGACAAGGTGAAAAGATGATGAAGTGGGACTGGATTTTCTTCGATGCCGACGAGACGCTGTTTACGTTTGACTCGTTTAGCGGCTTACAGCGGATGTTTCTCGACTATAGCGTGACCTTTACCGCGGAAGATTTCCAGGACTATCAGGCGGTGAATAAGCCGCTGTGGGTCGATTACCAGAACGGCACGATCACTTCTCTCCAGCTTCAACATCAGCGCTTTACCGGCTGGGCGGAACGTCTGAACGTTCACCCGGGCGATCTGAACGATGCTTTTATGAACGCGATGGCCGAGATTTGTGCGCCCTTGCCGGGGGCGAAATCACTGCTGAATGCCCTGAAAGGCAAAGTGAAAATGGGGATTATCACAAACGGTTTTACCTCATTACAGCAAACGCGTCTTGAGCGTACTGGCTTTAGCAATCACTTTGATTTGCTGATCATTTCTGAAGAAGTCGGCGTTGCCAAACCGGATCGCCAGATCTTTGATTACGCCCTTGAACAAGCCGGTCATCCGGACCCTTCCCGCGTGCTGATGGTCGGCGATACCGCCGAGTCTGATATCCGCGGTGGAATGAACGCCGGCTGGGCAACCTGCTGGCTGAATGCGCACCAGCGCGCGCTGCCGGAAGGCATCACGCCTGACTGGACGGTAACCTCATTGCCTGAACTGGAGCGACTCCTGTGTAAACAGTGATTGCCAGCCCCCCTTTGATGGGTAAAATAGCCGCAATTTTTTCGTATTCAACATGCGCGGCGCGTTGCCGCGTTTACTAAGAAGATTGAATTATGACGTTGTCTCCTTATTTGCAAGAGGTGGCCAAGCGCCGCACTTTTGCCATTATTTCTCACCCGGATGCCGGTAAAACGACGATTACTGAAAAGGTGCTGTTATTCGGACAGGCCATTCAGACCGCCGGTACGGTAAAAGGCCGTGGTTCCAGCCAGCATGCGAAATCCGACTGGATGGAGATGGAAAAGCAGCGTGGTATCTCGATTACCACGTCCGTAATGCAGTTCCCATACCGTGACAGCCTGGTGAACCTGCTGGACACCCCGGGGCACGAAGACTTCTCCGAGGATACCTATCGTACGCTGACAGCGGTCGACTGTTGTCTGATGGTTATCGACGCCGCGAAAGGCGTAGAGGATCGTACCCGCAAGCTGATGGAAGTCACCCGTCTGCGTGATACGCCGATCCTGACCTTCATGAACAAACTCGACCGTGATATCCGCGATCCGATGGAAGTGCTGGATGAAGTTGAGCGCGAGCTGAAAATCGGCTGTGCGCCGATTACCTGGCCGATTGGCTGCGGCAAGCTGTTCAAAGGCGTTTACCACCTCTATAAAGATGAAACCTATCTGTATCAGACGGGTAAAGGCCACACCATTCAGGAAGTGCGTATCGTTAAAGGGCTGAACAGTCCTGAGCTGGACGCGGCGGTAGGTGAAGAGCTGGCCCAGCAGTTGCGTGACGAGCTGGAACTGGTGCAGGGTGCGTCCAACGAGTTCGATAAAGAGCTGTTCCTGGCAGGGGAAATTACTCCGGTCTTCTTCGGTACCGCGCTGGGCAACTTCGGCGTTGACCATATGCTCGACGGTCTGGTGGAGTGGGCGCCAGCGCCGATGCCGCGTAAAACCGATACCCGCCTGGTGGAAGCGCAGGATGAGAAGTTCTCCGGCTTCGTGTTTAAAATTCAGGCCAACATGGACCCGAAACACCGCGACCGCGTGGCGTTTATGCGCGTGGTATCCGGTAAATATGAAAAAGGCATGAAGCTGCGCCAGGTGCGTACTGCGAAAGATGTGGTTATCTCCGACGCGCTGACCTTTATGGCGGGCGACCGTTCGCACGTTGAAGAAGCCTATCCGGGCGACATCATCGGGCTGCACAACCACGGTACCATCCAGATCGGCGACACCTTTACTCAGGGCGAGATGATGAAGTTCACCGGTATCCCGAACTTCGCGCCGGAACTGTTCCGTCGTATCCGTTTGAAGGATCCGTTGAAGCAGAAACAGCTGCTGAAAGGGCTGGTACAGCTGTCGGAAGAGGGCGCGGTGCAGGTGTTCCGTCCGATTGCCAACAACGATCTGATCGTGGGCGCCGTGGGTGTACTGCAGTTCGACGTGGTCGTTGCGCGTCTGAAAAGCGAATACAACGTTGAAGCGATTTACGAATCGGTGAACGTCGCCACCGCCCGTTGGGTAGAGGGTAAAGACGCGAAGAAATTCGAAGAGTTCAAGCGTAAAAACGAAGTTCAGCTGGCGCTGGACGGTGGCGATAATCTGACCTACATCGCCCCGACCATGGTAAACCTGAACCTGACTCAGGAACGTTATCCTGACGTTGAGTTCCGCAAAACTCGCGAGCACTAAAACCCCCTTCAGGGTGCGGCAGCCGCTGCACCCTGACACTTTTCCTTCCTTTTTAGCCTGTTACGGAAAGTTCTTAATTCCGCTCCTTTTTCCATTAACTGTCTGTTTTTTGCCCAACGAAGCGGGCGCTTTCAAAATTGTGATCTATATTTAACAAAGCGATGACATCTGTGTCGGCTTTAAATTCTGTTAGTCACGCCATGTAAAGTGCTTAAAGCTGACACTTATTTTCATCGCAATATTAATAACTGGATAAGGGCGCGTTTTCGCGGTGATTTGTGACCCGAAGAATTGGGACTGTCGTGAAATACGTGGTCAGGGGCTTCGTCCCCTATTCAGCAATGCAACCTGCGTGTTGCACATGCTCAAATTGCGGGCAAAACATACAGGAATATTTTGATGATGAAAAAACTGACGATGTCTAAAACGCTGCTTGCCGTAATGCTGACTTCTGCTGTGGCTACCGGTTCCGTCTACGCAGAAACGACAACGATGGACAAGGCTCAGGCCAGTGCTGAAAGTGCAGGGAATAAAGTGGGTAACTTTATGGATGACAGCACAATCACGGCAAAAGTTAAAGCCGCCCTGCTGGACAACGAGAGTATTAAGAGCACGGATATCTCTGTGAAAACAGACAAAAAAGTCGTGACCCTGAGCGGCTTTGTACAAAGTCAGGCGCAGGCGGAAGCGGCTGTCGCAGCGGCGAAAACCGTTGAGGGCGTTGCTTCTGTGAGTGACAAACTCCACGTCCGCGACAGTAAAGAAAGCTCGATAAAAGGCTATGCCGGTGATACGGCAACGACCAGCGAAGTGAAAGCCAAGCTGCTGGCTGACGACATCGTACCCTCACGTAACGTGAAAGTTGAGACGACAGACGGCGTTGTGCAACTGTCGGGTACCGTGGAATCCCAGGCGCAAAGCGAGCGTGCGGAAAGTGTCGCTAAAGCCGTCGAAGGTGTGAAAAGCGTCAAAAATGATCTGAAAGTGCAGTAATAAGTGGTCATCTTGTCTCCTGAAATTTGGCAGGAGACAAGATGTGCACCACACTAAAAAAGTGCCGATGGGTGGCCTGGACGCTCATAGCAAGCGGGCGACATTAACTATGGTAAAGGAGAAGCTTATGTTTCGTTGGGGCATTATATTTCTGGTTATCGCGTTAATTGCCGCCGCATTAGGATTTGGTGGACTGGCAGGTACCGCTGCATGGGCAGCGAAAATCGTGTTTGTTGTGGGGATTATCATCTTCCTGGTGAGCCTGTTTACCGGGCGTAAACGGCCCTAGAGCATCGCGTACGAAATAGCATGAAATCAAAGCCAGTCCAGCGGACTGGCTTTATTAGTTTTAGCCGACGCGAATTTAGGCTACTTTGTTAGTCTGAGAACTAAAAAACAGGTAGGTAGAGGTGGGGCAGCGTATACCCGTCACGCTTGGCAATATTGCGCCATTATCGCTGAGGCGTTTCACTCCTGGTCGCATGGCGCTGGTCTGCGAGGGGGGAGGGCAACGTGGTATCTTCACCGCAGGGGTGCTTGATGAGTTTATGCGGGCACAGTTCAACCCCTTCGATCTCTACTATGGCAGCTCGGCGGGAGCGCAGAATATTTCTGCCTATCTGTGTAACCAACCGGGATACGGGCGTAAAGTCATCATGCGTTACACCACCCGGCGGGAGTTTTTCGACCCGGTTCGTTTTGTCCGCGGCGGTAACCTTATTGACCTGGATTGGCTGGTCGGCTCAACCGCTGGGCAAATGCCGCTGGCAATGGACACCGCCGAACGCCTGTTTGAACGTGGAAAATCCTTTTATATCTGCGCCTGTCGCAGTGATGACTATACGCCGAGCTATTTTTCACCCACCCGGCATAACTGGCTCGATATTATTCGGGCGTCCAGCGCGATTCCGGGCTTCTATCGCCCCGGCGTGGCGCTGGATGGGATTAGTTACTTTGATGGCGGCGTGAGCGATGCGATCCCGGTGCGCGAAGCAGCAAAGCAGGGGGCGAAGACGCTGGTGGTGATCCGCACCGTGCCATCTCAGATGTACTATACGCCGCAGTGGTTTAAACGAATGGAACGCTGGCTGGGGGAGAGTAGCCTGCAGCCGCTGCTGAATCTGGTGCAACACCATGAAACCAGCTATTCCGAAATCCAGAAATTTATCGAGAATCCTCCGGGTAATCTGCGTATTTTTGAAATCTATCCGCCGAAACCGTTGCTGAGTATGGCGCTTGGCAGCCGTATTCCCGCCCTGCGGCAGGATTACAAAACAGGGCGTTTGTGCGGTCGCTATTTTCTGGCGACGATCGGGAAGCTGTTGGCGGAAAAACCGCCGTTAGCGCGCCATATTTCACCCGGCGTGAGGTCTATTCCTACGCTACCGGTCGCAAACGATATTCCTACGGCGGCGATTTCCGACGTATCGCCCGTCAATGACACTCTCTTCAATAATGAGGATCTGGCTTGAACAGCAGCTTCATTGATACCCATTGCCATTTTGATTTTCCACCGTTTACCGGCGATGAAGAGGCCAGTATAGAACGCGCGGCGGCAGCCGGTATTAGCAAGATAGTGATCCCGGCAACCGAGGCTGACAATTTCACTCGTGTGCTGGCGTTAGCCGAACGCTTTCCTTCTTTGTATGCCGCGATTGGCCTGCATCCCATTGTTGTGGAACGCCATAGCGATGAGAGCCTGGCGCAACTGGAAGTGGAACTCTCCCGTAAGCCCCCCAAATTGGTTGCGGTGGGAGAAATTGGTCTCGATCTCTACCGCGAAAACCCGCAGTTTGAACGCCAGCAGTACCTGCTGGACGCACAGCTGCGGCTAGCCAAACATTACGATCTGCCGGTAATCCTTCATTCGCGACGCACGCACGACAAGCTGGCGCTGCATCTGAAGCGGCACAACCTGCCGAGAACAGGGGTGGTGCACGGTTTTTCCGGTAGTCTGCAACAGGCTGAGCGGTTTGTGCAGTTAGGCTATAAAATTGGCGTCGGCGGCACAATTTCGTATCCGCGCGCCAGTAAGACGCGTGACGTGATGGCCCGGTTGCCGCTTTCGGCGCTGGTGCTGGAAACCGATGCGCCGGATATGCCGCTCAATGGCTATCAAGGGCAGCCTAATCGTCCCGAGCGCATTGCCGAGGTGTTTACGCATCTGTGTGCGCTGCGCCCGGAATCACCGCAACAGATAGCTCATACCCTTTACGAGAATACCAGGGCCCTCTTTTCGGGCTTGTAGGGTGACTTAGGTCTCGTTATTGAGTATTAACTCTCCGCTATTGCGAAAAACCTGTGACATTAAACGAAAAATATAATTGCGGAACGTTATAATCGGCCTCGCTGGTTTGCCGTAATCTTTATATTTTTCAATACACAGGGACTCTGTATGCAAATCCTCATGGGACTTATCGGCATGGTGGTGCTGCTCGCCATTGCCTTACTTCTATCGAGTAATCGTAAAGCAATCAATCTTCGCACCGTGCTGGGAGCCTGGCTTTTGCAGGTGGGCATCGGTGCATTAATCCTCTATGTGCCTGCCGGGCGTAAGGTGCTGTTGGCGATGTCGGAAGGCGTGGCTAACGTTATCGCTTACGGCAACGAAGGGATCGGCTTCCTGTTCGGCGGTCTGGTCTCCGACAAGATGTTTGAAGTCTTTGGCGGCGGTGGTTTCGTCTTTGCGCTGCGCGTGCTGCCGGTCATCGTCTTCTTCTCCTCGCTGATTGCCGTGTTGTATTACCTCGGCATTATGCAGTTTGTCATCCGTATTCTCGGGGGCGGCCTGCGCAAGGTGCTCAAAACGTCGCGTACCGAATCACTTTCTGCGACTGCGAACATCTTCGTTGGCCAGACGGAAGCGCCGCTGGTTGTCCGTCCGTACATTGCCACGATGACGCGTTCTGAGCTGTTTGCCGTAATGTGCGGCGGTCTGGCATCGGTAGCCGGTTCCGTGTTGGCGGGTTACGCGCAGATGGGCGTACCGTTGGAATACCTGATTGCCGCATCGTTTATGGCTGCGCCGGGTGGCCTGCTGTTCGCTAAGATTATGGTTCCTGAAACCGAAACGCCGCAGGATTCCCCTACGCTGGAGCAGAATTCGAAAGATCCGGATGCGCCAACTAACGTGCTGGACGCCGCGGCATCGGGCGCGGCATCCGGGATGCAGCTGGCGCTGAACGTGGGCGCAATGCTGCTGGCGTTTATCGCGCTGATTGCGTTGCTGAACGGTATCCTCTCTGGCGTGGGCGGCTGGTTCAACTACCCGGAACTGTCGTTGCAGCTGATCCTGGGCTGGGTGTTCTCGCCGCTGGCGTGGGTTATTGGGGTTCCGTGGAGTGAAGCGACGGTAGCGGGCTCATTTATCGGCCAGAAGCTGGTGATTAACGAATTTGTGGCCTACATGAACTTCGGCGAATACCTGAAGGCGGATGCAGAAGTGGCGGCAGCAGGGCTACAGGTCATTTCAAACCATACCAAAGCGATTATCTCTTTCGCGCTGTGTGGGTTTGCTAACCTCTCGTCTATTGCCATTCTGATTGGCGGCCTGGGCAGCATGGCGCCGAAGCGCCGTCAGGATATTGCCCAGTTGGGCCTGAAGGCGGTGGCCGCCGGGACGCTCTCCAACCTGATGAGCGCCACCATTGCCGGCGTGTTCCTCGCCCTATAAGTACAGCGCCGGAGGGATAATTTGCGTTATTCCTCCGGCACGTAGCGCCTGGCTTAAGGCTTCGATATCCTGAGGCCCGGCGCTACGCCATGTTCTGGCTTCACCATAAACGCCATGTGCATGAAAAGCGTTCAGACGAATAGTCACCTCACCCAGCCCGCCGATAAATCCGCTCAGCGCCTTCGCCTCCTGTAGATAATCCGTTTGGTCGGGAATGACTAACAATCGCAGTTCAGCCAGCATGTCGTGTTCAGCCAGCCATTGAATGCTTTGCTTTATCCGCACGTTGCTTCTGCCGGTCAGCGCGAGATGACAGGCATTGTCCCAGGCTTTTAAATCGACCATCACGCCGTCACACACCGGATGCAGCTTTTCCCAGCCGCCGATGGGCAATTCACCATTGCTGTCGACCAGACAGGTCAGATGCTTAAGCGCCGGCGTGGCCTTCAGGCGAGTGAACAGCTCACAGACAAACGGCAGTCGAGTGGTGGCTTCGCCGCCGCTGACGGTAATGCCTTCAATAAACGGCGCCACCTTGCTGATGTGCTCAATCACCTGCTCAACGCTCATCGACTGCGCCATCGGCGTTGCCTGCTGCGGGCACAGGTGCAGGCAGGTATCGCACTGCTGGCAGACGTCGGGTTGCCACACCACGCGACCAGCCTCAAGGCTGAGCGCCTGATGCGGACACTGTGGCACGCATTCGCCGCAATCGTTGCAGCGCCCCATAGTCCACGGATTGTGGCAGTTCTTACAGCGTAGGTTGCAGCCCTGCAGGAACAGGGCCAGGCGGCTGCCCGGCCCGTCGACGCAGGAGAACGGGATAATCTTACTGACTAAAGCGCATCTGCTGTTCATGGCTCACGACACGAGGTTGACGTTCCAGAATACGGGTATTACGCGCGGCTTCTTCACCGAGCCAGGTAGTATTGGTACGTGAGCCTTCCGCGCGGTATTTTTCCAGATCGGACAGGCGCACCATATAGCCGGTGACGCGCACCAGATCGTTACCGCTGACGTTAGCACTGAATTCACGCATCCCCGCCTTGAACGCGCCAAGGCACAGTTGCATCACCGCCTGCGGGTTACGTTTCACGGTTTCATCGAGGGTCAGAATGTCGCTAATGCCCGCGGCGTAGAACGCATGGTGCGGTGCGACGGCCAGCAGATGGCTAATCGGGTCCGGTTCATCGCCATAAGGCAGACGCGCGCCCGGCGTGGTGCCGGTGTCGGAGCTGATGCCAGACTGTGCGTGCAGCAGCGCGCGCTGCTGCCAGCCGTACTGCACCGGCGTTTGGGCGACGAACTCGGCCAGCGCCGCGCTGATGCGATAAGCCAGCGTATTGGCCTGCTCATCTTTACCGTAGCGCCCGGCAATGCCGTTGCGTTCACACAGGATGTTGACCGCTTCCGCCAGCGAGTAGATCCCGAACATCGGTACAAAACGGTCCGGGCTTATCAGCCCTTCGCTCACCAGGAAGCTATTCTCAAAGAAGTGAGACTGCTCGTAGAGGAAGCGGCAGCGGGCATCAATGATATCGATTTGCAGCTGGCAGTAGTGTGGCAGGACGCGGCTGAAGAAATCGTCAATCGAGTCGCTTCGTTGGGCAACCTGCTGCAGATTCATGCGAACCAGGGTGCTGCCGCCGCCGGCGATCGGCAGAGAGTTGTAACAGCTCACGATGCCATATTGGCCTTTTGTGAATATTTTATCATTCACCGGGCCGTTAGCGATATGTGGTTTACTGCACTCGCAAATATTTTGTGCCACCTGTAACAGCAGATCGTCAGGTGTAATTTGTGGATCGTAGATAAAGGTTAGATTAGGCGCAACCTGCTTTAATTCAGCATCAGCACGTAAAATGGCGCGCGTAATCGGCGTATCGTGCGGGCCAATGTTTACGTGTGTGAAGGCATCGGGCAGCGTGCGATCGAGATAGCGCCAGAAACGTTTTATTCGAACATCGATTTCATCTTGTGTTAGAATTCTAACATAAGGTGACAGCAACGCATCAAGATGGCCGAGATACACCGGCATCGCCGTCACAGAAGGAACATGGTGATACAGGATGGTCAGCAGCGACAGGGCGTCGTCCAGATCCTGCGCACCTTCCAGCTCCAGCCATGCGGAGCCGTTGGCGAGAAAACGTTCGTAGTCCGGCAGGACATAGCGCGGTTTGTAGGGGGCGTGTCCTTCGAACATATCGCAGATAACGCCCTCGCTCAGCGCGGCTTGCGCCTGCTCTGATAGCTCAGGATAGGGCAGGGCATTCTCGGCTTCTAATGCCAGGAAATGGCGTTTTTGTTCCGGGGATAACACGGAGCTTGTCACAATTTGCTGGCAGTGTTGCAGCAGTGATGATTCTGGCGAAGTGGACATGTTGAGTTCCTCAGACGAGCGATGCGCGAAGTGTATGAGAAACGATGAAGGCATCTTTTGATCCGAGCCGTTGAAGTGGTGCTTTATGGCTCATCTTTGGTGGCAAAGTTTGATTAAGATCTCGTTGTTGTTATGCAAATTTGTACGAAGTTTTCACTAAGTGTGATGAAAGTCGAAGTGTGAGCGCGGGGCGGTGTTACAATAATCACAGACCCGCAAGGTAACGATTTAAACGGCAATACGCCGTTGGAGAGCAAAATGACTGATTTAAAGGCAAGCAGCCTGCGTGCACTGCAACTGATGGACTTAACCACCCTGAACGAAGATGACACCGATGCGAAAGTGATCGCCCTCTGCCATCAGGCGAAAACGCCGGTGGGCAACACCGCCGCTGTCTGCATCTATCCGCGTTTCATCCCGATCGCGCGTAAAACGCTGAAAGAGCAGGGAACGCCTGACATCCGTATTGCCACCGTGACTAACTTCCCGCACGGCAATGACGATATTGATATTGCTCTGGCGGAAACCCGCGCGGCGATTGCCTATGGCGCTGACGAAGTTGACGTGGTCTTCCCGTACCGCGCGCTGATCGCCGGGAACGAGCAGGTTGGTTTTGATCTGGTCAAAGCCTGTAAAGACGCCTGTGCGGCGGCTAACGTGCTGCTGAAAGTGATCATCGAAACCGGTGAACTGAAAGAAGAAGCGCTGATTCGTAAAGCGTCTGAAATCTCTATCAAAGCTGGCGCTGATTTCATCAAAACCTCTACCGGTAAAGTGCCGGTGAACGCGACCCCAGAAAGCGCACGCATCATGATGGAAGTGATCCGTGATATGGGCGTACAGAAAACCGTGGGCTTCAAGCCTGCTGGCGGCGTGCGTACCGCAGAAGACGCGCAGCTGTTCCTGTCTATCGCGGACGAACTGTTTGGCGCGGACTGGGCTGACTCCCGTCACTACCGCTTCGGCGCTTCTTCTCTGCTGGCTAGCCTGCTGAAGGCGCTGGGCCACGGCGACGGTAAGAGCGCAAGCAGCTACTAAGTTTGCATGTTCGACGGGTGTACCCTCACCCGCCCCTCTCCCTGGAAGGGCGAGGGAGAAAACCGGGTAACGTCATGACAGACAAACGATGTCATACGGTTCCCTCTCCCCACGGGGGAGAGGGCTAGGGTGAGGGGGCATCCCCGCAGCCTCGCTATTAACTCCAAAGGAGGGTACCTTGTTTCTCGCTCAAGAAATTATTCGCAAAAAACGTGATGGCCTGGCGCTGAGTGATGAAGAAATTCGTTTCTTTATCAACGGCATTCGCGACAACACCATCTCTGAAGGGCAGATTGCCGCGCTGGCGATGACCATTTTCTTCCATGATATGAGCATGCCAGAGCGTGTCTCGCTGACCATGGCGATGCGAGATTCAGGCACCGTCCTGGACTGGAAGAGCCTCAACCTCAACGGCCCGATTGTCGACAAGCACTCTACCGGCGGCGTCGGCGACGTCACTTCGCTGATGCTTGGCCCGATGGTAGCGGCCTGCGGTGGCTATATTCCGATGATCTCCGGTCGCGGCCTCGGCCATACCGGCGGCACGCTCGACAAACTGGAAGCCATTCCGGGCTTCGACATCTTCCCGGACGACAACCGTTTCCGTGAAATTATTAAAGACGTGGGTGTGGCGATTATTGGGCAGACCAGCTCGCTCGCACCGGCGGACAAACGTTTTTACGCCACCCGCGACATTACCGCGACGGTGGACTCCATCCCGCTGATCACCGCTTCCATCCTCGCCAAAAAACTGGCGGAAGGTCTGGACGCGCTGGTGATGGATGTGAAAGTCGGCAGCGGTGCGTTTATGCCGACCTACGAACTCTCTGCTGCGCTGGCGGAAGCCATCGTCGGCGTTTCCAATGGCGCAGGCGTCAAAACCACGGCGCTGCTGACCGACATGAATCAGGTGCTGGCCTCCAGCGCGGGTAATGCGGTGGAAGTACGTGAGGCCGTGCAGTTCCTGACAGGTGAATATCGCAACCCGCGTCTGTTCGACGTCACGATGGCGCTGTGCGTGGAGATGCTGATCTCCGGCAAGCTGGCGAAAGACGACGCCGAAGCGCGTGCCAAACTGCAGGCGGTACTGGATAACGGTAAAGCAGCGGAGATCTTTGGCCGGATGGTTGCGGCGCAGAAAGGCCCGACCGACTTCGTTGAAAGCTATGCGAAATATCTGCCAACGGCGATGCTGAGCAAAGCTGTCTATGCTGATACTGAAGGTTTCGTCAGCGCGATGGACACCCGCGCGCTGGGTATGGCGGTGGTTTCTATGGGCGGCGGCCGTCGTCAGGCGTCTGACACCATTGACTACAGCGTTGGCTTTACCGACATGGCTCGTCTGGGCGACAGCATCGACGGGCAGCGCCCGCTGGCGGTGATTCATGCGAAAGATGAATCAAGCTGGCAGGAAGCGGCGAAAGCCGTCAAAGCGGCAATTAAACTGGACGATAAAGCCCCAGAAATCACACCGACAGTCTATCGTCGTATTACCGAATAGCGATATACTGATCTGATCGCTTTTTTGCAGCGCAAGATGTATGGAGAACAAGATGAAACGTGCATTTATTATGGTGCTGGACTCCTTTGGGATTGGTGCAACGGAAGACGCTGACCGCTTTGGCGACGTTGGCGCGGATACCATGGGCCACATTGCCGAAGCCTGCGCCAAAGGTGAGGCTGACCACGGTCGTAAAGGCCCGCTGACGCTGCCTAACCTGACCCGTCTGGGCCTGGTGAAAGCCCATGAAGGCTCTACGGGTAAAATTGCTGCCGGAATGGACGGCAACGCGGAAGTGGTGGGCGCATACGCCTGGGCGCATGAGCTCTCCTCCGGTAAAGATACGCCGTCGGGCCACTGGGAAATTGCCGGCGTGCCGGTACTGTTCGACTGGGGCTATTTCAGCGACCACGAAAACAGCTTCCCACAAGAACTGCTGGATAAACTGGTTAAGCGTGCCAATCTGCCGGGCTACCTCGGCAACTGCCACTCTTCCGGTACGGTCATTCTGGACCAGCTCGGCGAAGAGCACATGAAAACCGGCAAGCCGATTTTCTACACCTCCGCTGACTCCGTGTTCCAGATCGCCTGTCACGAAGAGACCTTTGGCCTGGATAAACTCTACGAGCTGTGTGAAATCGCGCGTGAAGAGCTGACCGAAGGCGGCTACAACATTGGTCGCGTTATCGCGCGTCCGTTTATCGGCGACAAAGCGGGTAACTTCCAGCGTACCGGCAACCGTCACGACCTGGCCGTTGAACCGCCAGCGCCGACCGTGTTGCAGAAACTGGTGGACGAGAAAAACGGCCACGTGGTTTCCGTCGGTAAGATTGCGGACATTTACGCTAACTGTGGCATCACTAAGAAAGTGAAAGCCACCGGTCTGGACGCGCTGTTCGACGCGACCATCAAAGAGATGAAAGAAGCGGGCGATGAGACCATTGTCTTCACCAACTTCGTCGACTTCGACTCGTCCTGGGGCCACCGTCGCGACATCGCGGGCTATGCCGCAGGCCTGGAACTGTTCGACCGCCGTCTGCCAGAGCTGATGGAGCTGGTGGGGGAAGATGACATTCTGATCCTGACCGCTGACCACGGCTGCGACCCGAGCTGGACCGGTACTGACCATACCCGTGAGCACATTCCGGTGCTGATCTACGGCCCGAAAGTAAAACCGGGCTCGCTGGGCCACCGTGAAACCTTCGCGGATATTGGCCAGACGCTGGCGACTTACTTTGGTACGTCGCCAATGGAATACGGCAAAAACATGCTGTGAGTATTTGGGCGGGAGGATTTCCCGCCCTTCGTCTATTTAAAAAATAAAGGATATTACGATGGCTACCCCACATATTAACGCTGAAATGGGCGATTTCGCTGATGTCGTGCTGATGCCGGGCGACCCGCTGCGCGCGAAGCACATTGCTGAGACTTTCCTCGAAGATGTCCGTGAAGTGAACAACGTTCGCGGCATGTTAGGTTTCACCGGTACTTACAAAGGCCGTAAGATCTCCGTGATGGGCCACGGCATGGGTATCCCGTCCTGCTCCATCTACACCAAAGAGCTGATCACCGATTTCGGCGTGAAGAAAATCATTCGCGTAGGTTCCTGTGGCGCTGTGCGCATGGACGTCAAACTGCGTGACGTGGTGATCGGTATGGGTGCTTGCACCGACTCCAAGGTGAACCGTATTCGTTTCAAAGATCATGACTTCGCGGCTATCGCTGACTTCGACATGGTCCGTAACGCGGTTGACGCGGCAAAAGCGCTGGGCGTAGACGCGCGCGTAGGCAACCTGTTCTCCGCTGACCTGTTCTACTCTCCGGACGGCGAAATGTTCGACGTGATGGAAAAATACGGCGTACTGGGTGTGGAAATGGAAGCGGCGGGCATCTACGGCGTTGCGGCTGAGTTTGGTGCGAAAGCGCTGACCATCTGCACCGTGTCCGACCACATCCGTACCCACGAGCAGACCACTGCCGCTGAACGTCAGACGACCTTCAACGACATGATCAAAATCGCGCTGGAATCTGTGCTGCTGGGCGACCAGGAGTAAGCAGTAAATCGACCCGGACGAGGTGCGTCAAGGCCTGGTCCGGGTAATGTCAGCGTTATATCAAATCTCTTCCGATAATCTATTCATATTTCCTCTCGCTCTCTCTTTGTTTGTGTTGACAATCAAAGGTCTGTGTCCTTAAATCCATTCAAGTATCTATTCATTAATCTATTCATCTATGAGCGCATTAACCGATTTGCTCCTACAGGGGCCGAGTTCCGCCGCTGAATTAAGATCATCGCTGGCCATTAGTCAGGCAACGTTCTCTCGTCTGGTTTCCGCGCATCAGGACGTCATCCAGTTTGGTAAAGCCCGTGCAACGCGCTACGCGCTTGTTCGGCCTGTTCGCGGCGTTGCGGCCTTTCCCCTCTGGCAGGTCAATGCACAAGGGCAGGCCGCTAAGTTTGGCGTTCTTTATCCGTGTTGGCCTCAGGGGAGTTGCCTGGTTGCGCTTGATACAGGTGAATGGCAATGGTTTGACAGCCTGCCATGGTATCTGACCGATCTTCGGCCACAGGGATTCCTTGGGCGAGCCTGGGGAAGGGCCGTGGCTGGGTATGCGCATCTGCCTGATGACATCCGGTTGTGGCAAGAGGATGAAGTCCTGTATGCGCTGCGGGCGTATCAGGGTGAGAATGCGGGCGGCTGGATCGTGGGTGAGGAAAATTACCAGCGTTGGGTGACCGCGCCGGATGCGACGGCAATTACGCAGGCCGAAAAACTCAACCGCTATCAACAACTGGCGGAAGATGCGCTCGCAGGTGAGGTCATCGGCTCTTCAGCCGGTGGTGAGCAGCCTAAATTTGCCTGTTTTGCAGAAACAAGATGGGGCAATCAGCACGTGCTGGTGAAATTCAGCACGCGTGAAAGGAACGCCGTTTCTGAACGCTGGAGAGATCTCTTGATTGCCGAGTCCATCGCATTAGCCGTGCTTTCTTCCGCCAACATTGACGCCAGTTCAGCCACGGCGATTTGCAGCGAGGGAGGACAGGTCTTTCTGGAAAGCATTCGCTTCGACTGCACCGGGATACGTGGTCGTCGGCAAATTGTTTCCCTGGAGGCATTGCAAGGCGAGTATGCATCTTCGCCAGGCATCTGGCCGGTGGTCACGCATCGGCTTGCCGGGCAGGGCATTATAGATGCTGTTGCCCATCAGCAAATTGAGAAAATTTGGGCGTTTGGTCGGCTTATCGCCAACAGCGATATGCATGCGGGTAACCTCTCGTTTTATTACTCCGATACCCCGATGGCGCTCGCGCCTGTCTATGATATGTTGCCGATGGCTTACGCTCCGGCGGCATCGGGCATGTTGCGCTACGCGCCTGTCGACATCCGTGTGGAGGCAACAATCGATAAGAAAGCGTGGGAATTTGCCTTGCCGTTGGCCGAGCGCTTTTGGCTGCTGGTCGTGGATGATAGACGCATCAGCGCGGGCTTTCAGGAGATTGCCCGCGCGATGGTGGGTAAATTGAAGTTAGCCGCGCAGACCATCGGGCGGCTGGCGTAGACGCTTAGCGTACAGCTTGAGCCATCCATGCAGCCAGTTCTCGCAGCTCACCTTTCTGAGCCGGGAATTCAGCAATTAAAGATTCGCAGGCCTGCTCCAATACATCCACTCGATACTGGCAGCCCTGTAAACGCTCGCCCAGTGCCTCAAACGGCACCGGATTCAGGCTATCGGTAAACACCTGAGTGCGGGTAATCACGCCTTTCTCAACGTCGAAATGTAGCTCGACGCCACCCCAGGTAAAACGTTCATCCAGCAGATGGCTGAACGCCGGCGCCTGGCCGAAATTCCACTCCCAACTGCTTTGTCGGGCAAAGGTTTCGGCGAAGTTGGGCAGGTCTGGCACGTTATCCGGCGAGATAATTTCTGCTTCGACGCGCTCACCGTAGTGGCGGAAAAACGCTTCGGTTACGGCTTCGCAAATTTGCTGGTGGGTAATATCCGGCAGCAGTTCAACCAGGTTCGCCACGCGCCCACGCACGGAGGTTATTCCCTTTGCCTGGAGCTTTTTCTTGTCTGGATTCAGATAATTGGCCAGTCGGCTGAGATCGGCATTCAGCAGCAGCGTGCCGTGGTGGAAACCACGATCTTTCGTTTCCCGGTAGGCTGAGCCGGAGACTTTACGATCGCCTTCCTCCGTTTTAACGATCAGATCGTTTCGCCCTGAGGCTTCAGCCGTAATGCCGAGTGAATTCAGTGCCTCCAGCACGATGGCGGTAGAGACGGTCTTGTCGTACTCCGGTTTACCCGCCATAAAGGTAAAGCAGGTGTTGCCAAGGTCGTGGAACACCGCGCCGCCGCCGCTGCTGCGACGCGCCAGGCGGACGTTATCTTCTTCCATACGTCGGGTATTGCACTCTTTCCATGGGTTCTGCGCGCGACCGATAACGACCGTGTCCGCGTTGCGCCACAGGAATAGCACCCGCTGGGTGGCGGGCATCTGGCGAAAAATACACTCCTCGACGGCGAGGTTGAACCACGGATCGTGAGAGTCAGAAAGCAGCAGGCGCAGCGTTGTCATAGCGATTTCCTTTTCTGATTAATCTTTATCTTCGTCCTGTACGGGCTTGTTGGCGGTGAGCAGGAACGGCGACTGCTGCCAGCGAGTACGTTTGCCGCGCAGCAGCGTGCGTGCCAGTACCACGCCAATGGCCAGCGACAGCAGCAGCATCAAGCGTAAAATATTGGTGGTGTTATCCACCTGATTGGATTCGGTGGCGATGGTGTGCGTATCGAGCGTCAGACGCAGATAGCCGAGCGGGCCATTTTTTCCCTGAATAGGTTCAACAATCTGCTGGTTGAAGTAGCTCCCGGCCTTTTTGCCGTCCAGCGCCAGACGGTCGCGAAGCTCAACCTGTTCGCCGGCGCGCGCGATAAGGTCGCCCTGCTCATCATAGACGCCCGCGTCGAGGATTCGGCTTTTCACGGTAAGTTGTTTCAGCAACTGGCCGATTTTTTTCTCGTCCGGCGTTTCCGTTTTCATCATCGGCGCGAGATTGAGCGACACCTGATACGCCAGCGTCCTCGCCAGATCTTCCAGCTGCGGATTGCGTTGTTTCTGGCTTTGCTGACTGAACCAGGACGCCCCCTGCATCAGCGCGACGAGCAGCGCCAGACAGATAAGAACAATCACCGTGCGATGCAGTCGAAATTTCAGTTTTGCGCGAACCATATTCCACCTTTGAAAATTTACAGCTTAATGTTGCCAGAAGCGCTGGTTACAAGGTAGCCTCATGCGTTATTTTCCTGGGCTTAATAAAGAAGATTGGAGCTGTAATGCCAAACAGTTTGACCTGGTGCGACCTGCCTGAAGATGTCTCCTTGTGGCCTGGGTTGCCGCTTTCGCTCAGCGGTGATGAAGTGATGCCGCTGGATTACCACGCTGGCCGTAGCGGCTGGCTGCTGTATGGCCGCGGCCTGGATAAAGCGCGTCTGACAACCTACCAGCGCAAGCTGGGCGCGGCTATGGTCATTGTGGCAGCCTGGTGCGTGGAAGACTATCAGGTGATTCGTCTGGCCGGATCGTTAACGCCGCGCGCGACGCGACTGGCGCATGATGCCGGGCTGGATGTCGCGCCGCTGGGGAAAATCCCGCATCTGCGCACGCCGGGCCTGTTGGTGATGGACATGGACTCCACGGCCATTCAGATTGAGTGCATTGATGAAATCGCTAAACTGGCCGGCACCGGCGAGCTGGTGTCGGAAGTCACCGAACGCGCGATGCGCGGCGAGCTGGACTTCAGCGCCAGCCTGCGCCAGCGTGTGGCGACGTTGAAAGATGCGGATGCCGATATCCTGCGTCAGGTGCGCGAAACGCTGCCGCTGATGCCGGGGCTGACTCAACTGGTGCTGAAGCTGGAAACGCTGGGCTGGAAGGTGGCGATCGCCTCCGGCGGCTTCACCTTCT